>CAXNGG010000041.1:0-9977 GCA_964201885.1 Oligoflexales bacterium | reverse complement strand
GCTAGGGGAACCTGCACTGTATTTAGAGCCATCCCGATTCATTCTGAAATCTCAGAGTCCCACATCCATGCACTCCTTCGTTGGCAAAGATCCAAAGGCGATGAGCTTTTTGCTAAGTATTTTAAAAAATCTCCCTTTCAAAACTTGCTAAAGGTTTCAAAGTAGACGCTTGGGGTTTTATGAATCTTCTTATGAGCTACTTTAAAAATCCGAGACACCATGGCCTCCTGGATAAATTTGTAAGTGAGGCCGTACGGCATAATCGCACTTGTGGAGATCATTGCCATATGAGGCTCGCTACGTCGCCCTTAAAAGTCAGCTACAAAGCAGAGGGCTGCAGTTTGCACTTAGCGTCGACGGAGGTAGCAGCTGAAATGTGTTCTGGCCTAGACAGAAACCAGGCTTTGCTACTGGTGTCTAATGTGATTCTGCATCTTGAGCAAAATATAGGGACATTCGATGACCCTAGACTTTTGGCTCTCTTCGAAATCAAATCTCATCCTGTGCGTCGAAAGTGCGCGCTTCTGGCCTGGCAAACTCTTTTCGAGGCCTTGGGTTCGGTGTGTGAGTGAAGTTTTGTGCCGAAGGAATAAGCTTCTGCATTTGTTCTTTAGAACAAATTCTAGTGCTTTGAAACAATATGATTGTGAAATCTGTTTCTTGAGTTGTGGCGGTATCGAGCACAATTTGGCCTTCTTTGGTGGTGGCTCCCCGGCGCGCGCAAAAGGTAAATTTGGAGCCATTTTTTTCTGCGGTAATGACGTCCTTAAAGTTCAAAACTTTATACCCCTGAGATTCAATTTGGTGAATCAATAAATTTTTATCAAACGCATCAAACTTTATAGCAGCTTGGACCCTATTTCTTTCGCATTCAGGGCAGCGCTTTCCAGACCACCTGGAACCTGAGGCATCTGTATACAGCTTGCTGCCGTCGCTCATTCTTTTTCCGCTAAATATAAATTCTTTTTTGAGCAAACAATAGCCGCATTCGCGCATTTTATCCATTTAAGACCTCCAGCTTGACTATTTTATCAAGCCTTAGGGAAGAGTTCAATTTCCATATTGGGACTAGGTCAGGTAGAATAGGTTTGAGGAGACTTCAGCGTGGTCCAAGATAGTTCTTATCAAATATGGAAATTAGTAAACCAACGTATTTTTATTGATGATATTGGTTTTTGTCATCCTATTCAAGTTATCTGTGATATCGACAAAACCTATCTTGAAACGAATTTTGAAAGCATCGCCATGATGGCAAAGATTGCCCTCGAGAGCAGTGAAGACAAAATTACCGTCCAAGGCGCTCAAGTCCTACTTAATTGGCTTAGGTGGGGCGAACCAGAGGATTTGACAGGCTTTAGCTTGGACCAAATTGTGCCTCTGCATTTTGTGAGTTCCTCGCCGCCCCAGCTCCGCCGAACCCTGGAAGAAAAGTTGATGTTTGATGGGCTTCTGTGGTCTTCCGATACATTTAAAGATCAGGCGTACAATCTATTTAAGGGTAAGTTTAAACTTCTAAAGCACCAAGTTGCCTATAAAGTTGCCGCCATTTTAAATCTAGTCGCAAGAATGAAAGATGATAGTCATATTATTTTTATCGGAGACAATGCTGAGTCAGATCCTATGATCTATCAGTCGATTTCCATGCTTTTGGCTGGATTGGTTGCAGAGTCTGAATTTGTCGATTTGCTTTCTTGCCTGGGGGTTAAAGCGTATCAAACAAGAGATATTTTAGATCGAATAGGTGACCTGCCAAGGAATGTCAAAGTCAGTATTCTTATTAGACGTCTTGAGTCTTATCCCCATCGTCCTTCACCCATTGGCGGGCAAGTGACGATCTATTATTTTGATCATTATCTTGAGTTGGCAGTGCATTTAATGGCTCAAAATCTCTTGGACCCTAGGCGCCCGTTTCAGCTTATGAAAGAATTTCACAATCGCTCAGGTTTTTCTTTGCGCGCGAGTGTTTCAGCGTTAGATGCCGCGCGAAATACATTCATGCATATGGATGGCGTCTTTGATGAAGTGAAGAGGCATTTCCTGGAACTCCAAATTCCCTTTGAAGCGGACGCCTGGGCAATACAAGTCCATGAAAAAAGGTGGTCAGATTTTTTAAGGCTGCAACTTCAGAAAATAGACCCGAATCCATCCGAGAAGGACTCCACATTTATGGGTCGGATAGCTCGCCAGAGTAAGTCTGCCCCAAATTCAAAAAATCGTAGATTAGAACTCTTTTATCAATGGGTGGAGCAGATGAAAAACAACTCTATTTAGAGGGGGAGGTCTCATCTCCAGCAAGCGGGACGGTGAGTAAGATTTTGTCAACTCTGTTGCCGTCCATATCCATGACTTCTAGTTTTAAGCCATTCCAATCCACGATATCTGCTTCCTTTGGAATTCTCCCTAGAAGGTGCATGACCAAACCGCCAAGGGTTTGAACATCTTCTTCATCGCGATTCTTAAAGTGCTTAAGTTTGGTGAGCTCTTCCAAATTGTCTAATAGCGTCAAGCCGTCGATGAGGTAAGATCCGTCGAGCCTGCGAATCACAGAGGCTCCCACATCTTCAAACTGACCGGGAACTTCTCCGACAATGGCCTCCATAATGTCAATGATGGAAACAATTCCAGCGAGACCGCCATATTCATCGATAACCATGGCAATATGAACTTTATTTGCTTTAAATCTTTCTAAGGCCTCAAGCGCATCTAATGCCTCAGGTAAATAGAGCGCATCCGGCATTAAGCAGGGCTCAATGGATGCCACATTATCTGGGGTGTTTTGCATCTTCTTGAGTATAAGCTTTGTGGAAATAAATCCTTGCGGTCTATCCATTTCCTTAAAATAAGCAGGATAGTAAGAGTGATTTTCGGAAATAATGACTTGTATGGACTTCTCTGGTGGGTCGGCCAAATCAATCATCACAACCTGAGTTCTTGGGGTCATGATGTCTTGAACTTTAATGTCGCCAAGCCTCATGGCTCGCTTCATAATAAGGCCTTCGTGTGCATCCACAACTCCCGCCTTGGAAGCTTCGTCAATAAGGATTCGCATTTCATCTTCAGTCACGGGTGCGTCTTGAACATGACGCTCAAAACCAATGAGTAGAAGCATTCGGTCCGTAGTCCAGCTTAGGACCTTGGTAAACGGATGATTGATAAAAGCTAAGAGCTGAATGGGACGCGCAAGGGCACTTGCAATCACTTCAGATTTGACCAGGGCTAGTCGCTTTGGGAGCAACTCTCCGAGGGTAATCGTTAAAAATCCAACCGATAAAATAACAAGTCCCACTCCGAAAAAATGTGTCATTTGAGAGGGAATCCCAGGGAAGCGAGTGGTCAAAAAAGCGGCTAGACGTTCGCCTAAGGTAACCCCTGAGAACGCCCCTGCGGCTAGGCTTATCAGGGTGATGCCAGTTTGTACTGTGGCAAGAAAGTCAGAAGGGGAATTTGCAAGCTTTAAAGCGCGAGCAGCACCAGCGCTACCTTTATCTGAAAGCTCCTGTAGTTTCGACTTTCTTGATGAAACTATAGACATTTCCGCTAATGTTAAAATGCCGCCTAAGCAAATAAATAGACACGTCATCAAAATATCTAAAAAAGCCTCTGACACTCTATTTACCAGCCTACATAGTTATCGAAGGGGAAGTTTAACATAAGGTGAATTAATTTGCAATTAGGCGTCTTATCAGTTGTTTAGGGCCTTTGTGGCGGGTAATCCTCTTCCAGTATGGTGAGAGGCAAGGGCGTTGCCCATCTTCCGGTTCATCACATGGCCCCTTTAATGAGGTTCCACGCCAAACTCACCTCCATGTTGGATTGAGAAAGAAGCGCGGTGGTAGCTTGCGTCGCGATTTGGCTGGTTACGAGTCGACTCACTTCAGTCGCATAATCGGTATCAGCAACCTTTGATTTCGCTGCTGAGATGTTTTCTGAGTAGACTTCGTTGAAATCAATAGTTTTTTGAAGTCGGGTTTGAAGCGCGCCAAAAATCGACCTTTGCCCTGATAGTTTGGACAGAGCTTCTTCATAAATCGATTGAAATCCATCACTTTTGGAGGAAATAAAATCTTGAACGTCTTCAATGCCAATGCCTTCGGCGCCGGTGGTCTGACTTAAGAGTGCACTTGCGCTTTTGAGGCCTAAGTTTTCGGGGCGTGTGTCAACATCCTTTAAGTCAGAGAGCCGAATCGTATTTATATCGCTGTCGTCATTGCTGTCGCTACTTGAAAGCGGATCATCGACTCTAAATATAAGCTCATCCGGAGCGTCTTTGTTGCTGCCATTTAGAATCGGAATGCCGTTGAATGTGGTGGCTACCGACATCCTATCTATCTCATCATAGAGAGCTTGATACTCCACAAAAAGATATCGTCTCTCTTGGTTTGAAAGGGTGGTGCTTGCCGCACTCATATTGATTTCTTTCATCCGGGTGATGGTGTTTGAAATTTCTCCCATGGAAGAGTCAGCAGTTTCTACAAGAGAAATCGCGTCGTTGACATTTTTTTTGCTGGACGCAAGGCTTCTCAAGCGGAATTCCATTTTTTCGGCAAGTGCTCGCTCAGAAGGCTTCGGGTCTTGGGAGGTAAAGACCTGTCCGGACGACAACTTCTCCATGCTGTCCTCTTGCGCCTCCTGTTGCTTTCTCAGGATGCGATTGAGCTTAGATGCCCCACTTTTGTCTGTGATAGTAAAGCCCATTTCTAGCTCGCCTTTTGCGACAGTTTTTGCTTTCTTTCCCTATTGGTTTTCGTCTCTGAGCGAATCATGGAGTCCATCAATGAGGCCGACTGACTCAATAGCTTGCCATACCATAGCAAATCGTTTCTTGCTGGAGAACGTTCAATACTTGTTTCCGAGGCTTCGTGAAGTTCTCTTTTTAACGTAACACTGCGGTCCTTAGCCTCAGAAATAAGAATGGCTGAAGATGATACTTCCTCGGCAGCTCCCTTTAGAACTTCTACGCCATGGCGAAGGTCGATAAAGGCTCTCTGAGAAGATCGGTCAATGCGATCATTGATGACAGAGACATTAGCTGCAAATGCTGATATTTCTTTCAAATTTAAGACTTTATGAATCAAGGTGTCATGTAGTCTCTTGGACTTCTCAAGAGCGGACTTTTCGTTCTTTTCAAATTTGTCTATTGAGGCCGAAAATTTAGAATTTGTTTCTTTTATATTAATTAAACTGTCACTAATTGATTTTCCGCTGCGATTGATTTTCGAAAGGTTTTTGTAGAAGTCTTTAACAGTGAGATCAGCCTTTCCAACTGAAGAGTTTGATCTAGTGAGCTTGTTGGATGCTTGTTTTGCATCGCTTTGTATCGTGACCAATAGTTCATTTATATTTCTTGTTGTAGAGGAAGACCTCACCGCAAGCTTCCTTACCTCTTCAGCAACAACGGCAAACCCTTTTCCTTGCTCCCCAGCTCGAGCGGCTTCAATAGAGGCATTTAAAGCCAATAGGTTAGTTTGTTCTGCAATGTCATCAATGACGTCAATAATCTGAACGATTTCTTCGGCTTTTTTAGAGAGCTCTAAGACCAGAATGAGAGCTTCAGCTACTTCCGTATTGGACTCAGAGATGGAGCTTTCTACTTCTGCAACGGTTTGAGTTGTCGATTGGGCTTCCTTGGTGAGCTGAAGTGAGGTTTCGATGGCATTTTGAATTTCCGTTCGGACTAAGCCATCGACTTTAAAGATGGATTGAATTTGAAGAATAGTTGATTTTGCTTCAGTATTGCATCGGTCTAAGTTTGATGCATCGACTTCTAGAGATTTCCTGAGTGAGCGAAGTTGGGTGGAGAGTGTGCTAATCTCTAGAGGAACTGAACCAGCAGCTCGGTTGTCAGATTGAGCTTGAGAAATAATGTGTTCGAGGCGGGTGATCCCAGACTTTAACGAGTCTTCGGAAACTTTTACAATAGATTCAAAGACATGAAGTTTGGCGGTAATTTGAAGTATCGTCTCAGCTTGACCCTCGAAATTGATGCTTGCAGGTCGCGAGTCAAATTCATTTTTGCCACCTAAAATTGCCTCGGAGACCGTCTTTAAATCCGTATTTAGGACGCTCCAAATTTTCGAATAGTCTTCCCGGTTTTCATCGTCAGTGACATGGTTCTCAATGTGATTATTAGCTGTTTTTGGCCTGCTGCTTGAAACCATCAAAGCCTGGAACCAAACCATGGCACCACAAAATAGACTCCCGCTTGCAGCGAGATAGATAATGCCTCTTGTATATTTGCCGGCCAATTCAAGGCTGTCTTGGATAGACGTCATCAATTTCATATTTTCGGCAGATAGTCCTGGACTAGAAGAAACAAATGAAGCCATATCAAATTTAATGATTTCTAGGAACCCTAAAGGATTGATCGGTAGCCCCGGCGACCATGCTAGAAGAAGTAGCGTCATTCCAAAAAGCAATAAAGCTGTTGCTGTAATCAGTAAAATTGGACGCCTTAAAGATGACTCTAAATGTTTGGACATAGGATTCCCCCAAAGATAGATTCCTAATTTCACTGTCGGATATAGCGGCGTATAAGTTTAAATAGGAAGCTATTTTAGGTTTGAGGTGGATCACTTAACTTACAATTCTGACTCAAGAATAGCTGGTTATTTTAGGAATTATAAAACAGATTAGGATCCCTTTGACCTGCTAACTTTTATCTCCCTAAAGTTGGTTTCTCTTTTTATTGAATAAGCCAAGGAGATTACGAGGAGTCCGACCTAGAAAATCCTTGGCTACCCAGGCCGACGATAATATGGTGGATAGACTGGTGGCCTATTAGGGATTGCGTTTTTGAGCGTCTATCGGCTTTTGATTGATACCCTAGATCCTTTGTGGGCGGCACTAGACAACTGTTTGCTGCCGCCTAGGCTTCGTATTTATGAGCCATTCTAAGAGTAGCTTTATTGGCTATAGCTGTATAAGTTTTCGTGGTGGACGGTGTCTATGGGTCAAGTATAGGATGCATTTGTAGTGGTGTTTGTAACAATTTCCAGGGGGATTCTACTTATGGTTGGGATTTTGGTTTTGAGAAGGTGGGCTTTGGTGGTTTTAGCAAGTTGTACAGGCTTATTGGCATCAAGCTGCAGGAACAGTGACATTTCTGAATCTGAAGCACTCAGTCAAAGTCCGCTAGGGCAGGCTAAGAGGTCGGTGGAAGAAATAATCGGGTCGATAAAGGCATTTTCAAAGATTGCTACTGAGCGTGCGGCAAGCAATAGTGCCACGATACCAGCATCAAGACTAAAGATGGCAGATTTTATTAGTGAACTTAAGGAGGCTTCAGCTAAGAAGTCTTTTGATGAAGTCTTGCGTCTTTCGAAAGGCTCTTGGCAGGAAATTTGGTCCGACGAGCAAAATCCTCTTCCACCCAGTCAAAGGATTTTGAAACCTAAGGTCTATCAGGTTCTTAGAAGTGATGGCATTGGTTTCAATTTTGGGGTCCGGGAAATAGCACTTCCCAATGGAGCCAAGATTATAGCCACCTCTGCGATTCAGTTACAGGTTGAAGCACAAGAGGAACTAGGAAGAACGAAAGTAACGTTTTTGAAAACCTTTTCTAAGCAGGGCGATCTTTCCGAAGAAGCTTCTCTTGCAGCGCTCGCCGAAGGCCTTCTCGACGGGTCTCGCGTGAATGGCAATGCAGGTGGGTTTAAGCAGGATGAGGAGAGACGTTTTCCGAGAGGCCCAGTAGGTGCCGAGGGAACATTAGAAACGATTTATATCGATGAAAACTTTAGAATCAGTCAAGGCCCAAATCCATATAGTAAAGTTGTAGATACATTTATTCTCGTGAAGACAGATATTCCTCAATAGCTTGGTTGGGAATTTAGGTTGCCCGAAATACATCGTAGCTAAAAATGAAACCTGCCTTAATCTTTGCTGATTTAAGGCAGTTTTTTACACTCCTTATAATAGAGCCATTATTGAGCGGAGCCTTTTGAAGCCTCTTTAAAATCAGCAGCGATTTCTTTAAGGCTAGGCTTGATCTCATAGCGTAGGTCAATTTCATTCAAACTCTGATTTATAGTTTCTTGGTCCTGCGTTCTGAGTTTCCCACTAAGTCGCCGTCGCTAGAGGTGTCTTTGCGTAAGAAACACAAACTTACAATTAAAAAAGTTTTCCAAAAGCCTTGCCGGTAGTTTTTGGGTTCTAAAGACGGAACTTGTGTTATCGAGGCACACCTTAAAATGTAACACTATTTCGGGTCACTATCGTGGACTCGTCCCTAGCTAGCCCGGCGGATTGCTTGAGGCACCAAATTTGTTTTATTTGTAATAGAGTTTGTTTTGATGGGTATAACCTGCTGATTACAAGCGTTTTTTTGATGTAATAAAGAATTTGCATACCTAGATAAAATTACGCCGAAAGAGTTTATTAAGAATTCAGATGTCTCATGGTATGACTTAGTGGTAGACTCCGCCAACTAAAGCCGCTCTTATCGTTAGTTTTTGGCAGGCGTTTGATTCAGCTTTCATACCCTAGGATTTGCTTCAGCTCATTTTAGATGGGGTTTTTATGCACGAAGGGATAGGACAGTCAAAATTGTTTAAAGGCTTAGCTCCTGAGATTTTAACATTCCTCGAGAGCGAGTCGACCTGTAGGATTTTTGAAAAGGACTCCTTTGTGGCTCTGGAGGGCAGTGAGGCCCATTCCTTTTATATAGTCAAGGGTGGTACTGCTCGACTTCAAACTTCGAATCACGAAGGGAGCGAAGCGAGGGTTGTCGCTCACCTGCATCCGGGAGATGCGCTAGGCTTTTCCTTTATGGTGGCCCCATATGTTTTTGGTCATGACGCCTTCTGTACCGAAAAACTCGAACTCTATGTGATTAGTGGGTATAAAATAAGATCCTTTTGCGAAGCTAATCCCACTCTAGGGTATAGTCTTGTGATGCGATTTATAAAGAATATGGTCCATAGAAATGTGGATTTTAGTAGCTATCTCAACCAGAAAGATTCTATGATACGCACCGAATTGGTCAAGCTTTAGCTTAAGAGGCTCGGCTAGCGGCCATTTTCGGGACTACTCAAGCATGCAATATTGGTTTCTGCTATTTTATCAACACTTGGGCAAAATTCTATGGCCCATTGTACATCTTGTTTGATTTTCAGACAGATTTAGAGACAGATTTAAAGAAAGCTGATTGTCAAACGTATGATTTTGCCATCGTTAAGCGCAAGAATCTCAAGGATATCCTATTTTAAGAGTCCTGTTTTCTGTCTTAGCTGAGACGGTTTTTAAAGTCGTCATAACCAAATTCCTTAATCACTCTATGCTCTGCCGTTCTGGGGTCGTAGGTAGAGATGCTGGGAAGCTTTACGCCATTAAATGTAGTGGTCTTGACCATGGAATAGTGAGCCATATCCAAAAATATCAGTAAGTCCTCTTTTTTGAGGGGGGAGTCGAACGAATAGTCGCCAATGACATCCCCGGATAGGCAAGTTAAGCCAGCAAGTCTATAAGTAAATTGCTTTTCACCAGGCAGCCCGCTGCCAAGAATTCGCGGTCGATAAGGCATTTCAATGACGTCAGGCATATGGGTCGTAGCCGAAGTGTCGAGGATGGCAATTTCTATGTTGTTGGACATGGTGTCGAGGACACGAGCTATCATAACGCCTGTGTTCAGAGCCACTGCCTCGCCTGGTTCTAGGTAGACTTCAACGCCCGGGTACCTGCTTTTGAAGGCCTTTATAGTTGTGATGAGGTGCTCGACGTCATAGCCTTCTTTGGTGATATGATGGCCACCGCCAAAGTTAACAAATTTACATTTTCTACGGATAAAGTCGCCAAACTTTGCCTCAACATGAATCAGAGTGCGCTCAAGGGTATAAGAGTCCTGCTCACACATGGTATGAAAATTAAGACCCGTGATGCCGTCTAAATGACTTTCATCAAAGTTTGCCTTAGTTGTTCCCATGCGGCTCCCAGGAGCGCAAGGGTTGTATAAGTCAACTTCCACTTCAGAGTATTCCGGA
>CAXNGG010000040.1:0-9984 GCA_964201885.1 Oligoflexales bacterium | reverse complement strand
TCTGAAGATGTAAGTCGGGGAAAGTTTGGTCGAAAAGCTTATAATCTTGCCTGTGTGGTGATCCAGAATGTTGAAGGCGAAGGAAGCCTTCCCACATCATGGGAGAAGCGCAGCCCAGCAATAAAAGACGAGCTAGATGCCGTTGCTTATGAGGCTTTAAAGACGGCCCGCCGCGTGAATGCAAAGGCTCTCGTTTGTATCACAAAAACTGGAAATACGGCCCTTCGCTTAGGAAGCTATCATCCAGATATTCCGATTATTGGTGTAACTTTTGATGAAGATATTGGACGAAGAGTTTCAGTAATCCGTGGCGTAAGTGGACGAGCGCTTGATATCGATCCAAAAATCGAAGATGTGCTGCCAGCGGTTAATGATCTGCTTAAGCAAAAAGAGGGTATGGAAACCGGAGATTCGATTGTATTTCTTACAGTAACCCTCTCTCCTGTGGGACGAAGTGCGAGCAATCTTTTCACTGTTCAACGGATTCAATAATGAATCCAATTGGCGTATGATTCCTTATAGTCCATTCATTAAGGAGTTATTATGGCTGATGCAAAAGGTGGAGAAGAAAAGTACTTTAGAGACGGCGCTAAGTATGTATGCCGAAAATGTAAAAGCAAGTTTTTTACAAAAGTAGAAGCCGAAAAATGTCATGATGCACATACGGAATAAAGGACTTTAGAAATGAGCATAAAAGATCAGTTAAAAGAAGATGTTAAGTTGGCGATGAAGGCTGGAGAAAAAGCCAAGATTGCTGTCATTCGCATGCTTTTAAGTGAACTTCAATATGCTCAAACTGCAGGCGATGCCGCCAAAGAACTTACCGATCAAGACAGCCTGAAAGCCATCCAGTCCTACCATAAGAAGTTAGCTAAATCTGTGGAAGACTTTTCAGATGAAGCTAAGAAAGCTCAAATTCGAAGTGAAATGGCTTTCGTAGAAGTTTATCTACCGAAAAAGGCAGGTGAGGCTGAGACCCGCCAAGCAGTAAATGAGGTCTTGGCTGGAACAGCAGATCGAAATTTTGGGGCTTTGATGAAACTTGTTATGGCAAAACTGGGCGAAGCAGGCGACGGATCTACAGTCTCTAAAATCTTAAAATCAGTACTTAATTAGCTATTTTTTGTAAAAGTCAAAATAGAAGGGGCAAAAGACCCACTCTATTTTGCCTACCAAAATCTAAACTTCTAGCCGATAAACTGTTAGAATACATAAGTCTAGAATTTAAGAATTAGGTTGTAAATTTAAGCTCCGTAAAGTGTCAGTTCGTTCTAGAGGTCGCAAATGAATTCATTTCGATGGGATAGATTAGCGAAGGGAGTTGCCATTTTTATGGCGATGGCCCTAGCTATGACCGCGACCTCCCAAACTTACCAAGAAGCGATGGCGAAATTATCCACTGAAATACCACTCGAACAAGTCGAGCTTACCCAGTCCCATAGAGACTATGCCGAGCCAAATTGGGGCGACTTTAAAATTGAGAGAGTTCTCATCAGCCCCTTTAATCCCTATCGGAAATCAGAAATGAAAGGTAGGGACTCCTTTTTGGCATCCTCGCCTTCCACAGAGGCTTCTTCGTCAGCATTAAAAGTTTACCAGGGCACTAAAAACAGCCCTAAGCCTATGGAGCGCGATGGGGCTCTCGGGCCTTCACCGCAACCAGAGCTTAAGTTTCAAGGCCCCTACTTGACGACTCCTGGGCCCATATTAGGATTTTATGGGGCTGGAAAAAATCGCGTGAGCCTAGCGGTCTCCCGTGAGCAAGTTTACAAAACCCTAGCCGATCAAAGGCAGCAAAATCTTTCTTTCGAATTAGAAGAAAAAGCTGAATTCCGCTTAACCCAAATTACATTGCAGTTTATGGACGAAAGGTCCTCTCCAGCAGAGGGTCGCGTGTATCCGGTAAGTGGTGTGAAAATTTTTGTGCTAGGCACGAATATTGTAGCTGAAACAGACCCGACTGGAATCGTTACTCTCTCTGACGTACCAGCAGATAGTGACATTAAAATTCGTTTGGAAGACCCGAATGGCATTTTTGTGCCGGCCCATTATGAGGTTTCAACGTCCCATGACGACACCAAAGTAGCACGTCTTTTTGCTTATCGTGATTTTGCTCTTGGGTCTTGGATGACCATGACCGGCATCGTGCCTGATGCTAATTACGGTACTCTTTGTGGTGCGTTTACGTTTGCTAAAGGGTCAGATCTTTTTTTAACATTAGAAGGCAGCAAAGCAAATGGGCCTTATTACTTTAATGAGCTAGGTCTGATTGACGTCAGGCAAGCTAAACTAGGTGATAATGGGAAGTATTGTTTGTTTAATGTGGAGCCGGGAACTCTAGCGATTTCCCTAAAGGATGCCAAAACCAAAACGGTCTATAGCATCGCCGTCGAAAACATTTTTCCAGGTTTGTTTTTCAATCTTCAAAAAGAAGTGATGACAGGATTTTCAGGCCGCTTAAAAATGGGAATTTTGCCGCCAGGACCAGAGGAACTCTATACGAATAGGCGCGATTTGCCTCTTCTTCGCTCGGGCGGTGACGGTGCCAATTTCGAGCCCTTGGGGTTGGTGGAGGCGATTGGTTCGACTGAAGGCGGCATGCTTTCTGTGAAAGGCGCTGTGCCAGGCTCCGATTCAAAGCTTTTCTTCTTTAATCATTCCAGCGAATTCGATGACACCTTTTATGCCATAGACCAAGATGATTTTTTAGACGACCGCATTGCAGTACCCCTATTGCCCCGCGGATTTTCTGAAGACTTAGGGCGTTTTGCCAATCAGTTGCAAGACAGAGCGAAGGGGACGATTTTAGTTTTTGATGGCGGATTTAAAGATCTTAGCTCCAGTAAAACAACTCACGAGTTATATGACATCAACTCGAGAAGTTTAGGTAGGGCTTGGCAATACTCTGCAGATTCCTTGTCCAAAAGTATGTTTTTTAATGTGGAACCAGGCCAATATACTCTCGTTTCAAGGGTTGGAAGCAAACTGGTCCAGATGCGCTCCGTTATGGTATTTGGAGCTCACACTTCAGTTGTGACTCTCGGCGCTAGAATTCGCTTTGTGAAATAGTTTTTCATTTCCTATAAAACAGCAGTTTTTGTCAGTGTTGGTTACAAAAACAAACCTCCGGTAGATCCTCTTTAAACATTTACCGGAAGAGATTTCAGCATTTCTGCGGGAGAAATATCCCCATAATCATAAAAGCCATGGCTTGCCTTTTGTAAAATGCGGATCAGTGCCCAGGCCCCGGTAGCGAATAGCTTCGATTAAAAGCACGATGGCTGATTTCAAGTTCTTTGGAGTCACTCAAAAATCGGAGAGAGTGTTCTCCACTATCCTAAACGAAGGTTCTAGATCTATTTTTTGGGAGACATTTTTTGAAAAGCCTTTTCTAGGCTTTGAGTGCGTTTCCTGATTTCCAGTCCGATTTTTTCAAGGGTTTTAATCCGAGCCTTATCTACAGAACATTCTATGAAAAGTTCCTGGAAACCTTTGTTTAATTTGTCAAAAAGGATAATCCAGCGCGAAATCAAGAAATTTCCATGCAATCCCAAATGTTTAGAAAAAACATCAATACGTGCATTTGTTATTTTCTCCCAACTACGGACCTCTGCAAATCGGAAGGCAAATTGCGAACTAAACTGAGGGTAGAGAGCGGTGCAGACGAGATCATAAAATGGCGCTAGCTTTATGCCATCAGATGACAAAATCAGGGAAAGGTTTTTAGCATGGCTATCGTTGTTACCGAGGGCAAGATTGAAACCTACCCAATCAATCAGTCCTAAGAGATCGTGAGCGGCATTAGTTGAGTGCTCCCTTACTAAGCCATAGCACGAGGCAAATGACGGGCCACCATGGCTTTCGTATTTTTCTCTGCTGGGGATCCCAAGTGCTTGGCAAAAATCTTGAGCGTGTAAGCGACGAGTCAGATTTGAGCTGGCTGCACGATCAAAGCGTTTTATTCCAAAAAGTGGCACTTTGTCCCCAAAGATCATAACGTCTGGAACCGTCAAACCACATAGTTTGGCTAAACGCATCGAAAGGTATTCGTTTAGGACGGAGTCCAAAAGTTTTTCACCAGATCGAATCGGTAGCTTAACGATGTGAGTGGTAGGACGTCCTGCTCCAGGTAGATAAATTTGGCCTTCACGGATGCAACAAGCAAACTTGGCCTGAGCTCCAGCTAACGAAAATGGCGGAAAATCTGCATCCTGAAGCAGCATCGTGCTTACTGGTACGCCTTTCTTGATCAATTCTTCTATAGTTTGGAAAGGGACATGCTTCTCATGAGCCTCTTTAGATTGAGCCGGTTGAAATTGATGAATAGAAATAGACAATGCGCCCGCACAATCTTCACCAAATCGTTCCAAATAGGCGGCGTCATCGGCCGCTGGTAGCCCCGCGATTTGCTCGATTTGCCGACGTTGATCGCCTTCAGGGATTAAATTTTCAAAAAAGGATGTGACTACCTTACCCGTGTATGTATCATCGCGTAGGGGTAGGGCCAAGCTGAGCGGGAAGGCGTCTAGGTCGGCAGTCCAGTTTGAATCGTAGGAAAAACGCAGCAGACTATTTTCATCTTCGGTCAGTATTCCGACTAATTTGGAATCATAGTGGATATCGAGTTTGCGTTGTTTCATTTCCACTTTACCTCGATATCGCCACTGAGCAACTTGACCAGCTTCATAATGGTTCCGAGTTTGGGCTCGACGTCACCACGTTCAATGCGGCTTAGCCCCTCTTTAGTAATTCCGCAGAGGCCGGCAAGGTCGGACTGAGTTAGTTTTAGAGCTTTGCGTCTTTGCCGAACACATTCTACAAAATGAGCAATATTTTTTGGGGTTTCCACTGATTTCTCACGGGATATGGCCTAGCCTCCAAAATCCAACTTTAGTATGATTTTCTCAGTAGTAGGGCAGTTTGCCCATAAAAATCTAACTGCAGTTGGATTTTTATGGCTAGAAGCTTAAGGCGAGATGAAAATCAAACTTCAGGTGGATTTATTGAAACTCAGGTAAAAGTAAAGCCTCCTTTAACACACCAATTGGCACTCTAGTAATTATAGGCAGTTATAAGACAGGTGATCAACTTTGCCTAGTTTCCACAAGGTGGAGCCCTTGCAACAATCGTTTCCTCACGTATTTAAACAACTCTTCCAAAGAAAGTATCTCGAAACTGTCTGTAATGAAGGCGGTAGCCTTGCCAAGGCGGTTTTTAACAACCAAAATAATTTTAGCTTGCCTCTGCCCAAGCGTCGTTTTAGTCTTCCAATTCGGACGCCGTTTTTTTCTGCATCTTTATCCTCGCATTTTAAAAAAGCGGACAGCTTTCTATGCCCGTCTGCGTCTAAGGGCGTCAGGTTTTACTAGAGTCATGATTATTTCGATCACCTTTTTTTCATCTAACTCCACACCTGTAAATAGCGCCTGACGCAAAAATTGGTTGAGATAGGTTTGGTATCTGCCATCACCATCCATCTGAGCACGTCGTTTCAACTCATCTAGTATATCCGTATCGATTAACGTTGTAATGCGAACTTTAGACTTATCTTTCTTGACCATCTGGGTGACATCATCGTCGGTGCCTTCGGATAACCGGGCAATATCGACATCTTCATAATGGCGGATTCCTGAGGTCTTCCTAATCTTTTTTCTGGTGCTCATTCCATCTCTCCATTAATTCATTGGAATATTTTTCAACATAATCCAGCATGATGCGCAATTCCTTTCTTGTCGGATTTCCTTCAACTGACATGACAGCAAATTCAATTATGTCGATCCTGACGACGATCTCAGAAAACTCAAAGTGAACATGTGGTGGATTGTGATCGCGCGCATGTATCTTTATTTTATATTTTCCAAGACAACCGATCGTCGGCATACATTTCCCCCTATATGCATATAACATATGTATATAATATTTTCATCATAAAAAACGCGCCCTGCGCCAAAGCCTAATCAGCACTAAGCGTTTTTAGGAAATGATTACACTGTAAAAATATTAATCTTTTAAGGAGCTCTGCTTTTTTGATGTCTTTAAAACCCTTACTTATTTCACCTTTGAAGCACGCCAACATACCCAATGATTGCAGGCAGGTTGCATTTCAAGGCATTTTAACCGGTGCTCAACTATGATAGGTGCGTAGTCGCCTCTCAAACCCTCATTTAGAACCAGTCGCTCCCGCAGGCCTGGTGCTGAGATCACCTGCTCGAATAAAAGAGTATTGCGTTTTTAAGACGATGGTCATAACTCCGGTAATCTGATCTTTCCATAGATATTCTTCCTTCCTACTCAGGCAAAAAAAAGGAATATCGGAGGAAAAGATAGGGGTTTTAGGACTTACCTAAATTTCGCTGAAATCACTGGGAAATGTATGGGAATAGCGCACGGCGCTAGAATTCGCTTTGTGAAATAGTTTTTCTTTTCAATGAAACGCCCATTGCAGCCGGTGTTGACCACACAACAAACGCCCCATAGGGCATCATTTATTCTTTCAGGGGGAGAGATTTCAGCATTTCTGCGGGAGAAATATCACCATAATCATAAAAGCCGCGGCTTTTCTTTTGTAAAATACGGACCAATGCCAAGGCGCCCGTAGCGAATAAACTTCGATTAAAAGCGCGATGGGTGATTTCAAGTTCTTCGGAATCACTCAAAAATCGCACAGAGTGTTCCCCAGCGACTCCTCCCCCGCGAATCGCATGCATGCCAATGTCCATTTTCTTCCTGACACCATTATAGTCAGATCGAGTGGATAGGTTCTGATCGGGGTCGACTGCGGCTCTGAGAAATTTGGCGGTGCCACTTGGCGAATCCACTTTATGTCGATGATGAGTCTCAACTATTTCAATATCAAAATTATTTTGAAACAAAATCTGACCATAAGCGGATAGAATCTTTCCAAACAAAAAAACACCGATACTTGTATTGGGAGCCAGCATTACGTTGTTGTTGGCGCCGAGTTTCTTTAGCTTTTCGAGGGTTGAAGATTCCAGTCCCGTCGTACAAAAAAGAATGGCTTTTCCCACAAACAATTCGGAATAAGCAAGCAAAGCCTCTGTTCCCTTGGGAGAAGAAAAATCTACTATGACTGTGCTTTTTCTAATTCCGTCTTTTGTGCGTTCCCTTGTGCAATCAGGTGTTATGTCAAGGGCCGAGCCGCCTTCCAAAACAAAATCGTCGCTGGAACTCACTGCGGTTTGTAGCTCCTGGCCCATTTTGCCGCTGAGACCATGGATCCAAAGTGGGTGTTTCATTTATACCTCAAGTTGATTCGTGATTTTTTGTAGAGCAGCTAGTAGGCCTCTGAGCGAGTCTTCGGGAAGAGAGTCAAAAGGCAGTCTCAGAAAGGGCTTTAGAATTCCTTGCTGATGGAGGCAGCCTTTAATAGCCGAAGCTATAGGATATTTCTCTAAAACCTTGGCGAATGCCATGAGGTCTTCTTGTTTAGGGCGATTTGGGGGAGGCTTTCCAGCGTCATGACTCCGCCACATTTCTTTCAATTCTTGCGGAAAAACATTAGCTAAACGACTAAGAATACCGCCAAAGAAATAATTTGACTCTGTATACTCTCCAGAAAAAAAACAAGTCTCAGAGGCAGATAGAAAAAGCTTTTGGGATTTGAGCGATGAGGAGAGGTGAGGGACTTCCCTCACCATGCAGGCTCCAAGAACTCCAGGCAAACCAAAGAGCTCATCTATAAAGGGAGAAGTAAGCAGGTAAGGATCACATGGATCTGGGAAACAGATAAATACGGGAATCGATACACTGGAAGCTAGGCACTTAAAGTGGCTTATAATACCTCGGTCGACAAAAGGGAAATCTAGGGGAAAATAAGCCAAAATTCCATCAGCACCAGCATCCTGATAAAGTTTGCAGAGCTCTAAAGACTGTGTAGTACTTGTTCCTTCTACGGCCCCTACAACTAAAGTAGGACCCCGGCGTTTTGCGGAGGAACTTGCTCTGCGGACAAGGGCTAGCTTTTCATGGGCAGAGAGAGTCGCACCTTCCCCACAGCGGCCTGCCATAACCAAGGCACAAACGTTAGCTTCCAATTGCCGCGACACAATTTTATCTAGGGAATTCCAATCGATAGAACTATCTGAGTTGAGGGGAGTGACAAGTGACGTCCAAATTCCCCGCCAATCATTTGGGTCCATAGGTAGGGCCCTTAATCATAACTTCTGGTCTAAGTGGCTCCCCAATGGATTTTAGGGATCCTTTAACGCCACAACCTCCAAGGCCTACAATTCCGGCCACCACAAGGATTCTTCCAAGAATATTAAGCAGCTGGTTGGATACACTCTCAAAAGACCGATCTACCCGGTCTTTTAGTGATACATCATCTTTTTCGCGGTCCTCTGTATCTCGAACAAAATCCACCGTCAGGGAGCCAATTGCTGGATGTATTCTAGAGGCTTCATCAGCCAAGAGCTCTCGAACCGAGACATTATGCAAACTCAGATAAGCTTTGAGGACAGATGCAGCTTCTTCGGCAACTTCAGGTGCATGGCCAATCTGAATAAGATGACCTTCTACCTTTCTTTGGGGTAGGGCCAGAGTTCTAGGTCTTTCTGGCAAAATTTTAGCGTGAAACTTTTGAGGTAAATGTTCTAGCGAGTCGTGCAATAGGACGATGCACATATCGACTAAATCAGCGGCAACTTTCATATGTGACTGAAACTGTCCTGGTTCAGGAACTGAGGTAAGGGACCACTCGAGGGTTCGAAGTTGGGACAATAAAAGCTGAAAGGTAGGATCTACCTCTTCACCAACAATGAAGGAAAGCAGTTCAGACCTAGCGGTAAGGATCTGATTTAAAGACGAAAATCTCTTAGCAATCAAAGCCTTTGCATGCTCTTTCGGCATGTTGGTTTCGCGAATCACTTCTGAGCCAAAGCACTCGCTCAAGCTGCGAGCCAGAGAGGGCTCCGACACTTCGTAGCAGTGAAATGTCAAATTCATGGGACTCTCTAAAACAGCTATATCTTCGGCTATGAGGATATTGAGATCCATCAGGAGTTGCGGGGCCAGAAAATATTCAGACTTATGGGTAGCCACAAAGCGATTAAAATTCTGCTTGCCCAAGTCCAAAAGTTCAAGGTGGGCATTGCTCACCAAGGAGACTATTCGACACGACATGCGGTCCGCAAATTGCAACCAAGCCGTCGTTCTAAAGTGATCGCTTCCGAGCTCCTTGGATACGAGATGAAAAAGGATGTCTTTTGCTTCGTGCAAACCATCCATCATCGATCGATTTTTGCTACCCTGCATCCCACTCAAATGGACTCTAAAGGTTGTCATGGCTGATGGCGAAAGCAAACCTTTTTCGCTTAGAATGCCTGCAGATGTTGACAGTGCGGCCATTAGCCAACTATTCTCCATCGACAATATCCGCGAAAACCCCAGCTCATTGGACATAAGTTACCCTCAAAAGGTCAAATCAAATTGGGCACTTAAAAGAAACTGGGACTTTGGAGAGCGCTCTAGGCTGGTGTCAAAGGCATTGCCGACTTTTAGATAGGAACCCATTAAAGATGTTTTAAGATCTTTAGATCCAGGGAATGTGTACGTCAAATCAAGTTCAGTGCCGAGGTCATTTGAATTTAGGCCCACTGGAACATCACTTTTGACGTCAATCTTACGATCAGCTCGCTCTGTTTTTTCCGTGCTTTGATTGGATTTAGTTACGGAATCCCAATATGTTTTTACGTCGGCCGGTGCTGTTTCTAAGAGTGAGGCTTTTGCAAGTTTAACTCCAAATACCCCGCTCTGACTAGATTCATATTTATAGCCCACGGCAGTAACAGCAGCGTTTACCATCCTGTCTGAGTCATAGACCCCTCGGAGATTATTTTTGCCCGAATCTCTTCCATTAAACAGGATATGAAGCGGCTTAAAATTGCGGTTAAAAGCCATCCCTGATGCATTGGAATCCCTTTGTTCAGACGTGACCGAAGCAAATCGGTCTGTTTCACCTTGTCT
>CAXNGG010000039.1:0-9992 GCA_964201885.1 Oligoflexales bacterium | reverse complement strand
CCGAAATCTTAAATTTTGAAAGAGCTCCAAAAGGATCTTCGCTCGTCGGCGATAGAAGCTCAATGGTGTCTCCCTCCTTTAATCCTAAAGTTTTTAAAAGACCAACGCCGAGAACTACGGATGGCTCGAAGTCTTGAGCAGCCAAGTTTTCTGAATTTAGGATTTCATTGTCTAAGGGGATTAACGCAGTTGATGGGCGGATAAACTTATTTAGATCCTGCACCTTCGCGCGTTTCGAAGGAGAAATCCCTCTGACGAGGACTTGGTGCATGGCGCCTTTGTATCTAGCCATAGATTCCATATGTATAAATGGCGAAACGCCTGTAATATCTTTTGAAAACTTTGTTTCTACATCATTTTGCCATTTTTGAGGTTCTGTCATCCCGGAGGGGAAGCGAAAAATGAGGACATGGGAATTTGCTGCTAAAAATCTATTTCGAAGTTCCGTCTCAAATCCATCAATCACCGAGAGCACCACAATCATGGCGGCAACACCAATGGCAATTCCTAGCACTGAAAGCAAAGAAATGAAGGAAAAAAAGTTGTCCTGACGATTTGATATGAGAAGCCTAAAAGCCATAAAGTTTGAGAAGTTTCGTTTCATTCGCTTAGCCATTCAGCCGCTTGGAGGGCATAATAAGTGAGAATGGCATCGGCGCCTGCACGTCGCATACAAAGTAGCGTCTCTAGTACAGCAGACTTTTCGTCTATCCAGCCTGTAGAACTTGCCGCCTTGAGCATGGCGTACTCGCCGCTTACTTGATAGACAAGCGTGGGCACTTGAAATTCCTCTTTAATTCTTCTGACTATATCTAAATAAGGTAGTCCAGGTTTTACCATAACCATATCGGCACCTTCACCAATGTCGAGGGCAACCTCGTGAAGAGCCTCATTTGAATTCGCTGGGTCCATCTGATAATTTAGCTTATTGGAGCTCCCTAAAGCTTTGGAAGATCCCACAGCATCCCGAAAGGGCCCATAAAAGCTCGAAGCGTACTTCGCAGCGTAGGACAGAATGCGAGTGTTGACAAAATTATGGTCGTCAAGAGCTGACCTTATGCCAGCAATTCGCCCATCCATCATGTCTGAAGGGGCTACGATGTCGGCACCAGCTTCAGCGTGGGAGAGGGCCTGTCTTCTAAGCACTGCTATGGTTTCATCGTTAAGCACATAGCCCGATTCATTGATTAAGCCATCTTGCCCATGGACCGTGTAGGGGTCTAACGCAACGTCCGTAATAATACCCACATCTGGAAATTTCTTCTTGAGCTCGCGGACAACTTTTGGAATCAGGCCATCAGGATTATAGGACTCTTTAGCGTCTAAGGACTTATGCTCCAAGGGAATGACCGGAAACAAGGCGACCGCAGGAATGTTATGGTGAGATACTTTGTCCATCAATTGCAGGAGATGGTTTAAGCCAAGCCGCTCGACTCCCGGCATTGAGGGAATGCTTTCTCTCAAGTTGGGTTCATTGTGAACAAATATTGGAAGGACCAATTGATCTACCGACAATTTAGTCTCTCGTTGAAGTCTACGACTAAATTCTGCGGCTCTCATTCGTCGCATGCGGCGGCGAGGAAATGCTCCAAAAACGCTCATTTAAATAACCTTTCATGGGTCAAAACTGATTCTAAAGTCTTTCGTGATTTTTGCTAGTTTTTTTATAGGGTTTTAAATCTGGTTTTTTAAACTTTCGTAGAATCAACTTGGAATCGCTGCCTATTTAGTTGATACTCTTCTCATGTTTACATTCGGAATCTGACCAAGTAGGGAATAGAAGCTCGCGCCTACATGGTCCCTGCTAATAGGCAGCCCTTAATGGGGACGGCATGATTTCGGATGAGCTAAACTTAGAGAAAAGGTTTCCTATGGAGAGAATTCTTGGCATAGACCCGGGCTCTAGAGTTTGTGGTTTTGCTTTAATTGAATCGGTCAAAGCATTTCCCATTCACGTTGGAGATTTTAAACTCATTGACTTGGGTGTTTTAAAGGCCCGAGTTGAGCTCTCGTTTCCGGAGCGTATTGGCCTTCTTCATGAGAGACTTTTTGAGCTAATTCATGAACTTAAGCCAACTCATGTGGCGATTGAAGACAGTTTTTGCGGTGTTAATCCCCGCTCAGCACTGAAGTTAGGCCAAGCTCGCGGGGCCCTGATATCCGCCATTCATAGGCATCGGCTGCCTTTGTCGGAGCTTTCTCCGACCCATGTCAAGAGCATGGTCGCTGGACGCGGGGGGGCTGCCAAAATAGATTTGGCCAAGTATTTGAGCTTTCAGTTCTCCAGAGACTTCTCAAAAGTTCCCTTGGACGCAACGGATGCCTTCGCCATTGCTTTAGCGGCCGGCATATCTAGGACTAAAATCCCGCCAAGTCCCCGTAAGGTGAGCGGTTTTGAGTCAAATATTTAATTCACTATTGACGCTTGACGTCCGGCGGGTTTAGCTCTAGAAGATAGAGCCTGTCGTTTTTGGCGGGGATTCTAGATAATGAGGTTCTGCTTATGAAGCGTATTCTAGTCGTAGATGATGACAGAACTCTGCGTGAAAATCTGGCGCGAGAGCTGGTTTCTCACGGTTATGAAGTCCATTTGGCTGAAAATGGCAAAGATGCCGTCGAGCGAGTTCGAGCCTTAGGGTTTTCAGCGGTATTCTTAGATGTAAATATGCCTGTCATGAACGGTATCGAAGCACTCCAGGAAATCAAGGCCATCAGCCCTGAAACTTTCTGTCTTATGCTGACGGCTTATTCCGATGTGAAGGATGCTGTTACAGCCATTAAGTATGGTGCGTTTGATTATCTCGAAAAACCTATTGAAATTGAGAGATTGATTTCTTTGATGGCTAAAGCAGAGGCAGCGGAGTCTTTGGTTTCCGATTTGCAAATGTCTTCGCCGACGATTCAGTTTTCTGAAGGCCGAGAGATTGTAGGCTCTTCAGCAGGTATTAGAAAAGTTTTCGATGTTATTTGTAAGCTGGCCAAAGTCGATACTTCTGTGTTGATTAGGGGAGAGTCTGGCACTGGGAAAGAGCTTGTCGCGAGAGCTCTGCACTTTAACTCCCAGAGAAAAAACGGTCCTTTTTTAGCGGTCAATTGCGCGGCCATTCCTGAAGGCCTGATCGAGTCCGAACTCTTTGGACATGAAAAAGGTGCATTTACCGGAGCCGATAAAAAGAAGATGGGCAAGTTTCAGATGGCCCAAGGCGGCACTCTTTTCTTAGATGAAATTGGAGACATTTCCCCTGCCGTCCAGGTGAAGTTGCTTAGAGCTTTACAGGAGCGCGTAGTCATGCCCGTCGGAGGCAGCACGGAAACATCGATTGATTGCCGAATTATTTCTGCAACCCATCGCTCCTTAGAAGACATGATTAAAACGGAAAAGTTTCGCGCGGACCTTTTTTACCGCCTCAATATTTTACCGATTCATTTGCCTGCCCTAAGAGAACGGCGTGAAGATCTTCGCCATTTAGTGGAATTTATAATTAAACGATTCAATAAACTACATGGTCGACAAATTAAGGGACTTAATTCAAAAGCGTTTGAGCTCATCAGTCAATATAGCTGGCCGGGCAATATTCGTGAACTTGAGAACGCTATTGAGCGAGCGTTTATCTTGGAGCCTACGGAAGTTATTTCGGAAGAAAGCCTGCCTGAGCATATCGGGGGAGTAGCCGAGACCAAAGGAGATGAGCGCAAGGGAGCTACCACAGAGCCTGAATTCGAGTTTGAGCCTCTAAAAGAAGGGAGCTCATCGGTTCTAAATTTTCCTGAACTAAAAGAGCAGTTTGAGCGTGAATTTATTATGAAAGCGCTCAGAGCCTATGGTGGCAGAATCAATCGCACTGCCGACGCCACCAAAATGACCAAGGTGACTTTATTGCGCAAGCTTGAGCGTTATGGAATCGATCCCAAAGAATATCATCATTGAGTGGTATTCAAGACTTCTTCGATCCTCTTTCAGAAAGAGGGTCTTTTTTTTGGCTACTGCTTTAGTTCCAATCAATACCTAAGAAAATCACGAGTTCACTAGGAAGGGACTGGGAATTGCTGGTTCTTCGAAACCTCCCTGGCGCCGTTAGAATTTTTACGTTTGAGATTAAATAGGGCCTTAAGAGGCACCCCAATCCCACCCTAAGGCAGATGCTATTCAAAAAGCGCACTTCTCTTGACAAGGAGCTTCTATAGTGGACTTGTGAACTTGTATAAATGCAGCCCTGATCTTAGCTATTTTAATGAGTTATCCACCTTAAAGGGATTTCTGTTGGAATCTGAAACCATCTTTTTCGGTTTATATTGGGGACGAAAGGGCCGGCCTAGGACCCGAGACTTAGACCTTGTCTGCCTAAGCATGGTAAAATCAATTACTCGCGCTAAGTAGCTATAGCAATGGCTCACTTCCGGTTATTGAGTACCACTGCTTTTAGGGGGGTGATGTGGAATTAAGTAAACTCACAAAAATTCAAGGTTTGATTGGACTTGCCTCCCGATTAGAATTGTCAGACGACATCCAGCAGCGCGTTAGAGAATATGTTTTGTCAAGTCTCGGCCGCGAGGTGGTGTCTAACTCTAAAAACAGAGACCTGCGTATACGATCTCTTATTGAGAAGAAGGCAAATTGGCAGATTTTAGAGCCTGAGTTAAAGCTCTGGATAAAAGAATCGAATAGCTCCGGATCCCTATCACGTTCCATTGAATTGGCCGTCTTATACAATCATGAAAAGAACATTCTAGAATGGCTCCAATTGGGCAAAGTTTATGGCTCAAAGCTTCTTTCAGAAATGCATGAAAGAATTAGAGCCAAGCTTGTGACGGAGCACTTCCACGACGAACTAGGAAAGCTAATGGCTTCCATGCTGGAACCGGAAATGAATGAGACGTGGTTGATTCTTCCAGAAAGATTGCTGGTGTATAAGAATTTACTTACTGATAAGAAGCGAGCCTATACCTACTTTTGTCAATATGAAATCGAACTCATAAGTGCCATCCAAATGTACTCAAGAGCCATGGATTATCCTTTAGGCGCATTCTATCTTGCTACAGCGCGCGTATTACTCGAGGCTCAAGATCAAGTAAAGGCGCGAGATATCCTTAAAAACGTTTCCGTAAATGACTTCGCCTTTAATGACGCTCTTAAGCTACTTAAAAATTTAGACAGTGATGAACGATCCCTACTTGATAGCCCAACTGCTAAGGACATCTTTTCCCATTCAGACTGGGAAGCAAGGCTCGCATCTTTTGAATCCTTTATAGATCAACTTAGAGCGGCTATACCACAATATCACGAAGCCACGCCAACTCTCAATCACCTTGCCCTTAAGCCCTATTCCCTCGTAGGAGATCACCCAGAAGCTATTTCAGAATATGCTAAGGTTTGCCTAAGTGGATTTGATCTATTGGAGAGAGTTCCAAATTTAGAAGCCATATTTAGGGCCAATGCCCTGCAGTTTCATAATGCGACGCTAGAAGGCTCTATTTGGCATCCAGTGATGAGAGCAACCCTAATAAATGAAAGAACGATATTTTGGCGTGCCGTGGCCCTTGTACATAGATTCGCGAGTGGCGGATCAAAATACGAAGAAAATTTATTGCTGGCATGGAAAATTTTCAAAGCCAAAATAGACTATCAAAAGCTATATGCCTTTAACTGGGAGCAGCTTCTCGAGGCAGCCGCAAAATACATTCGAACTTCAGTAGCTTTAAGCGATTTAGAAAAGAAAGTCATGGAACTTCAGTTGTCTATCGCGAAATGTCCTGACCAGATCACTCCAAGTCAGATGGCCGAGTATTTTGAAGTGGTTCCCAACAAGAATTATGAAATGATAAAATTTTTCAATTCGCAATCGAAGTATCAAGGCTCTGATCAATTCAATTTGTCTCTTCTGCGAATGCTTGGGCAGTCCGTCTGGTATCGAAATCAAGACATTGAGCGGATGTGGTTTGTTGCTAAAGAAAATAAAATGAATGACCTGATGTGGCGAACTGCAAGTGTCGCTAACTTTCGCCAATTCATGAACCGAAATCTATCCGCGTCATGGTCTGTTTCTGGTGAGAATCGAAGTTTGTATTCAACTCCAAACATTCAAAAGACACATGCAGCGTATTTTCTATTTGATTTGTCTCCATATCAAAAAAAGCTGTGCATTTCCATTTTGAATTTAGAAGGCAGCATTCGTGACCTTCTTCCGGAGGTCGATAGGTCTTTGAAGGCCTATAAATGGAAGGCTACTGGTGCGCGAGATGTCAGAGTCACCAATGCTATTGGGGCGTTAACATGGCTTGGTCCCATAAAAAAGCGGTATTCTTCTTCCACTCGCCTGGAATCAGGTCCTTTGCCCCCTTTTTTTGCTGAGGCCATTCCCGTCAATGATTGGGCTGATTCGTTGGGTTGGCTAGGTGAAGCTACCGGCATAACCTATATCTTTAATAGAGTTGATGCGATCATTAAGATATCTGAGCAAGTAAACATGCAACTGCAGCCAAGGCCAGAAGCAAAGATAGAGTCTCCTGCAGTAAAGTGGGTTAAGTCTTTAGATCATATTCATCGAGCGGCTTGGTATGAATTTGTAGAAAGTTTAAAGAAGCTGAGTTCACGAGAGATTGAACAGGCTCTTTCTGTGATGATGGTAAGAATTGCAAGTCTTTTGTTCGCCAATCATACCACAGCTCTCCAAAGCCTAGTGGAAATGGGAGCAAGTTTGACCCTCATTAGATCCCTTGAAAACTGGATTCTAAGTGAAGAACTTACTAAGTTGAGAGCCCTCTATGGTGTGGAGTCAAAACTTAGTTTGCCGGACTTTATGCAACTTAATCGTCTTGGCGAGGGGTAAGGGCTCTTGTAAGGGCTCTTGTAAGGGCTCTTGAGTAGCTTTAAGTAGCTCGATAGGTCTCCTTAACGAGTCCAATGCTCAAGATTTACGTCGATTTTAGCATTTTTTGAAGTCTCACGAATGGATTCAGAAAGGCGTGAAAAATCGTTTTCTAAGATGGAAACTGCGGATTCCAAAATGAGCTGTTTAAAAAGCGCTTTCCGTTCGGCTCGTGGATAAGAATGAAACGCCCAGTCAAAAAAAGAGGTACTTTGTGACTCTTGAGCATCCGAATGCTCGGCACCTGTAATGGACACTTCAAAAAAAGGTGACTTAATGTTTTTTGAGAACGTACTTCGTTGCCTAGACTGAAATATGCTTCGATCAGCACCAAGCAGCACAACTGGCACATGTATCGACTTTTGGTAGTCGTAAATTTCATCTGAGACAACGGCTGGGTCAAGCAAGACTAAGCCAGCTACATTTGCGCCTTGGGCCGCTGATACGGTAATGGCGGATCCGCCAAAGGAATGGCCAACAAGGATGATTTTTGAAATGTCTACATTCGGGGATATTAGGTTAGGAACAGCTCGTAAAATAGAGACCATTTTTTTTGTACGAAATCCATTTAAAAGCCATTCGTTTTCGTTGGGGAGATTTAGAGTCATCACGTGCATCCCCCATGAAGCCAAGTATTCCCCTTGGGCCTGGTGCAATTCTTTTGAGAAATGGTTTCCATGTACAATTATAATGAGTGGGCTCGGACCGTGCTGTTCGGGAATAAACATGTCAGTAGAAATTTGATCGGAAGGTCCAAGGGTGAAAACTTGGTCTTTAACCAACGTCACATGAAAAGGGCCTGCGTTTTCAGTTTTAGGCCTTTTCATGGCGTGATCTTCAGAAAAAATATCACTATAGCTTTTATCTAAGACGAATTCCTCTGGCTCAAGGGTATTTGAAACATCAATCCCTGCACAGTTTGTCTGTAATACTATCGTGTGTAATAGTAAGCAAACCATCAGAAATATCTTCATGTTCTATTGCGCCCATGCTCAAAGGTGATTTTTTCGTGTCTTTCGGGTCTGTCCTGCCAGTATTTGTATTCCCATTGTTCGCTTTGTGGAACGAGGAGTGTTAGAAGTCCCATGAATACCATCGGAACTGATAGAACGGCCCATGATATTTCATCGGCAAATCTGGAAGTTAGTAGAAAAACATAAGCGATTACCAGAAGGATAAGAGATAGAATGATTTTGTGTCTTCTCGATTTTAAGACTAAAAGTTTAGTATATCTATTTTTTTCAATTTGTTTTGGATTTGTTGGCATGGTGCTCCTTATTCTATTTGCTCAAAGCATTTTCTTTGTGAATCTGCTTGTCTTATTAAAATTTGGCTTTAGAAAATTTCGAACTTCAAAATATTTTGGAACAAAGCGTTTAACATGTATCTCTTTTTGGTCAGTGCTCTAGGTTTCTTGACTTGGCTCTATCCTAGGCGCTTTCATTTTGGCGACCAAAATCTCCAGGGGATCCGACTCCATAGCCCCTTCGAGTCGCTACTGGGAGGCAACTGCCCAAGGCGTGAATTCTTGCCAAAAAAATCCGCACTTATAAAAGTCCTCCTTGCTTTCTCTTTTGATGATCCTTCGGTCTAGTTTTAAGGAATGCAAAGGTATCGGCAGACTTTTGAGAGTTACTATAGGTATTTATTTCCCATCTTCTTTTGAGCTCAAGCTGCCGTTACATCCTCATGGGGAGGGTAGTATGGCTGGTTTTTTGTCGATAATTTTGCTTTGTCTTTGGTCTAAAACAGCCCTGTCTCAATTGGCTTTTGAACGCCAATCCGTTGATTTTGGAAGGGTTTGGCGCGGCCAAAAAATGTTCAAAGATTTGGACTTTGTGAATACATCTAAGGGCCCTTTGCGCATCGAAGCTATTGACTCTGGGTGCGGATGCATGGCGATAGAGAGGGAGGTAGGTAAGCTCTATCGTCCGGGAGAGAAAGGCTCAATAAGGATCAAATTTGATACTGAAAATTTCCGCGGGAGTTTGGAGAGACGTATCGGTATTTTAACGGGTGAGGGACCTATTCAAAATATAAAGATCAAGGCCCATATTGAAGAGACTTTCAAGGTCGAGCCTCCCATTGTGGATTTTGGACAGCTCGATACTTCCGCTGGAGAGACGAAGATAGCTACCTTGAAATCACTCACCAATAAATCTATCACAATCAAATCTATTCGAAGTAATTTTAGTTTTGCTTTAGTAACAAAGGGTTCGAATGGGTCTTCATTGGAAGTCACCCTTCAAAAACCATTGGCTAGGGGCAAGTATTCGGGGGCGATTATTTTTGAGACGGACGATCTTTATTTCAAGGAAGTGATAGTTCCTGTCTTTTTGACTTTAGGCAGTGAAGTCGTTCAAGGTTCCGGTTATCTTGAGTTTGGGCCGATTGCTAAAGGCCAAAGTATGGAACGGAGTCTTCGAATCGTCAAAAAGGCGAATGAAAATTTTTCTCTCAAAAATGCGTCATTCTTTCTAAACGGTGAATCTATTCCTTTACGACTGGTCAACATCACGACGGAGCAGACCGGGTTTCGGGTACGAGTCACCAATGGTCTGTCTAAGATGGGAGCATTTTCCGGAAAATTAAATCTTGTTAGTGACGCAGGAAGTGAAGTAGGGGTAGAATATTTTGGATTTTTTAAATGAGGAATTATGATTAATTTATTCATAGGTGTAGGGTTGTTTTTGTTTGTTACAGGAATTTTCGGCTATTGGATTTCCAGTCGAACTCTAGGAAAGTTGCCCCCTGGAAGTTTTACAAAGTAGCAAACACTTTGGCTTAGAGATGCAAAGACCAAAAGGCGATAAGGAATGGGACTATGCCGGGAAGTCGGCATAGTTTCAAAAAGATACTGAGAATCTAAATTAAGTTCTCTTTTCTAATCATCTCTCCTGGTCATCTCTCCTTAAATAACCACCCCTTCAAGGGCGGTTTTGTTTGCCGTCTGGATGCGGACATGAGCGGTTACGCCAGCGAGTTGGCGTTCCGACCGAGCCCGTACAAGCCGAAAGTGAGGAGTTCTGCCATACCAGACGTTGGGTTCTTTTTTGCTTTCATAAAGAAACAGCACTTCACGTGTCAGGCCGCATTCTTTTTCATTCTCTTCTATGGTGATTTGAT
>CAXNGG010000038.1:0-10251 GCA_964201885.1 Oligoflexales bacterium | reverse complement strand
CTGCGGTTTTTTTGGGCCTGGCCCTACGCCGCAGACTGAACCCATCTGCCCTGAAGTCAAACCTTCTTTTAGGACTCCTCATCGTCCTGAGCAGCATTTTTTTCTTATGGCTTTCTCCGCAAAAAAGATGGGTCTCCCTGTGGTTTGGGTACTTGCATGGACCCGTCTATGACGGACTTATTCCCCTCACCTTTGGAGTTCTCCTGGCTAGGTTGAGCCATTGCGTTTTTGCTTTCTATTTGCGTTTCAAAAAACCTAGCCTTGGCATGCTGGCACTAATCGTCTGGGGAATGGCTGCATTCGATCCCATCAATGGTCACGGTAAACATGCCTTAGAAGAAAAGCTAAGTGCTTCCCTTAAAGGTGAGCACTTTCACTTACATTTCAACCCTGAAGACAAAACAGCCGCTGAAGCTATTTTCTCTGAGGCTAGCTTTCATGTGGAGGACTTGTCCCAAAAGCTATCTTTAACTCCAAAGTCCACCATCGAAATCTATCTCTATTCGGATCTCGCCCAAAAGAAAATCCTTTTTGGAGGTGCTGAAACCGATATCACTGACGTCGTCACACCCTCAGTCCACGTCCTCGCCGAGGCCCCTCCTCATTCCACTCTTCGCCATGAATTGGTGCATGCCCTTCTTAGTGAAAGGGCACCTTTAGGCTTTCACCCCAATATGCTGATCACAGAGGGTATTGCCGTTTCTCTAGCTCCTTCTGACTCCTTAATCTCCCTCGATGAGCAGGCTAGATTTCTTCTGGAAAAAGGCAATCTTCCTAGACTTGAGGACCTTTTTGGGCCGCTGTTCTGGCTGAAATCTTCCACCATGTCCTATTCGGTGTCGGGTAGTCTCATCTCCTGGCTCATCAAGGAAAGGGGCAGCGAACGCTTTCTTAAAATTTATGGTGGAAGCTCTTTTGAAGACACCTATGGAATGAGCCTCGCAGATCTTTATAAACAATGGGTCAGCTATCTGGAGCATCAGCCTTTCGATGGGCCCAAAATAAACTCTATAGTCGAAAGACTTATGAGCAGTCCTGGCGTATTTGCTGATATTTGCCCCCATGCAAAAGTCGATCGCCAAGACCAAAGTCGTTCTTCCTTACTCTCTGTAAAAGCCGACACTGAATACTACTCGTGGCTTGAGAAGATTCATCCTGAATCCCAGATTTTAAAAAATCATCAGCAAAGCCTTGCCAGAAAATCCGTTAAAAGAGAAACCAGCAGTCCTCATCCTTTGGCAGCAGTGGAGCCTCCTAAGTCTGTCGGAGCCTTCGAAGACTTGCTCCTAAAAGCAGACATCTTTTGTCTAGAAGGACTCACAAAAGAGTGTGAAGACATATTGTTAGTACTTTCAAAAATCCAGCTAAATCCTGGCCGAAGCATGAAACGCGCCCTCGAATTGCGACTTTATACTTTAAAGATCAAGGAACCTAAGGACGTAAAAGACACCTATGAATTTGTTGCGGGGCGCACTCCAACCTCTAAAGGAGACAATCTCTCTGTGAGTTATTTGAAGCGCAAAAATGGAATTCAAAATACCTTGCTAGGTGAATTTCCAGGTGAATTCTTCGAGCTTAACCGAGAAGTAAGAAAGCTAAACGCTTCCTACTTTGAAGCCAGCCGATCCTATGTTGAAGCGACAGAGGAATGGGCGAAAATTCTAAATCTAGAGCCCCATAATGATTTTGTCAAAATGGAAATCGATAGAATAAATTTCATCATCAATGCCCTTTGATCCTATTCATCTGCAAGTAGCAGAGTCCATCTCAAAGCTGCTGCGGCTACAAAAGTAGCAGAGTATTTAAAGTAGATCACACCGCCTTCTTCCATGAGGAAGAGTTGGGCTATGGCACCTTAGCCTCACTTTTTATAGAGAGAGAACCAAGGTTTAAGGTTGATTTCTGGCAAGCCTGACCAAATTGACTTTGGAGTCAAAACGGTCAGGGATCTATGGAAAGATATTTAAAATATCATGTTATTAATGACTTAGCGAAGAAAATGGTTTTTCTAGCAGGACCGCGTCAGTGCGGCAAAACCACCTTCGCGCAGGACCTTTTGGCGGAGAGATCGACAAATCCTAACTCTCAGCATTACTTTAACTGGGATGACGACTTCGATCGTAAAAGTCTTTTGGAGCAAAAATTCCCACTGGAAAAGTCGATGCTGGTTTTTGACGAAATACATAAATTCAAGCGTTGGAAAAACTGGGTAAAAGGAATCTATGACAAAAAGAAACATCTATACTCCATTTTAGTTACCGGCAGCGCTCGATTGGATGTCTATCGTCGTGGTGGCGATTCTTTATTGGGAAGATATCATTTGTGGCGCCTTCACCCCATGGGATTTGATGAAGCTCCGCCAAACCTATCGCGAGAAGAGGTTTTGAATCGACTTATGACCTTGGGAGGTTTTCCAGAGCCATTTTTGGGCGGTGACGAAAGGGAAGCTCGCCGTTGGCGGCGCGATCGACTGCAAAGAGTTCTCCGAGATGATGTTCGCGACTTGGAGAGCGTGCGAGATATATCCACTCTTGAGCTCTGTGTTGCGGCCCTAAGGACAAGAGTTGGTGGTCTTGTGACATTGGCAAACATAGCGCAAGATTTGCAGGTGGCACCCAAAACACTCAAGGCTTGGTTGCAAGTTTTGGAGCGTATGTATGTTGTTTTTGCAATCTATCCTTATACTACGGGCTTGCCAAGATCCCTGCTAAAACCCCCGAAGGTTTTCTTTTATGATAACGGCGATGTTGATGGGGAGAAGGGGGCGCGATTTGAGAATTTAGTAGCCACTCAACTTCTCAAGCGATACCAATTCTTAGAAGACAGGGATGGCTATGAGTACCGGATTCACTATTTACGCGACAAAGAAAAGCGTGAAGTCGATTTCCTCGTATTAAAGGAGGGAAGGCCACATTTGCTCGTCGAGGCCAAATGGAACGATTCGGAAATTTCTCCGACCTTGGCTTACTATGCTAAACACCTAAAACCCAAACATATTGTCCAGGTTGTCGGTGAGCTGAGCCAGTCCTATCAAAAAGATGACGTCAAGGTTGTGAGTGCCTCTCAGTATTTTTCAAGACTCGACAGCGACGGTTAGCATCTCGGAGCGTTGTTCGCTCGGCAAGGAACAGAATCATGTAAATTCCATTTTCTTCTAGAGGATTTTTTAAAAAATACTGTCCGTACAACCTTCTTAGTTGAGATGCCGAGCACATAAAGGTGGCTTTGATTCACGTGCAGTTTGAGACGATCCAACCTGTCCTCGATGGCAATGGAAGATTCGGACGTCTGCTGATCACCTTTTTGCTCGTCCACTAGCAGGCACTCGACAAGCCCTTGCTCTATATCAGCTATTACGTCAAGGCCCATCGGACCGAGTACTACGTAAGACTCATCGACATCAGACTTCGTGGTGACTCGGAGGCTTGGATCAAGTTCTTCTTGCGAGCGTTGCATGAGTCTGCCGAGATGGCACCACAGAGTGCCACCGAGATCCACAAGCTGATGGCTTCCGATCGCCCCAGAGTTCAGGCTGAGGATATGTCTTCTACAATCTTGCAGGTCTATGATCAATTCTGTAGAGAGCCAATTCTCACGAATTCCATCTTGGTCGAAAGACCCAAGTCCTCGAAACCCACAATGCAGAGGGCGCTAGGGCACCTTCAAAAGCTCGGAATCATCAAAGAAGTCCGCGGCAAACAGCGCCAACGAAGGTATGCTTATCAGGCTTATCTCGGCATCCTTACCCGAGATACGATGACGAGGGTTGGGTAGCTGGTGTGCTTCCCAGCGCCCATTCTGAACAATTTTCAATATTTCTTACGAACTTTCCTTTGTCGCTCAATACTTTTTTGAACCCATTGGGATGTCCGTTGTCGATTCCGCTGCAGTGCACTCAAAAATCCTGGGAAGACTTCACCTTTGTAAAACGCCCTTAATGGGAAACACTTTCCATTACAAGACAATGAGCTCAAAAGAAAACACACTGAAGAATGTTTTGGGAAAGTCTCCATGACTTGGCTTTAGAAACTCAAGTTCAAAATACACTTAGCTCATCAGAATCCAAGCTGCTAGAAGCATGAAAAAAGCCGCTGGAACAATATCGAGGAACGGATCTTTAAGCCGTAGACGCAAGACGACTCCTACCGCCATCAAGATGGCGAGGCCTAAAGTTGCTAGAAAACCTAAGATAGGCACCTTGAAACCCACTAAGATGCCTGCAGCGCCTGCAATCTCCAAAGAACCTATAAGCAGGCGCAACTTAGAAAGCTCAAATCTATCAAATTCCCGAGCCATATGTTTAGAATATATGCAAGATAATCCATAAAATAAAAAAGAAAGGGCAAGAGCTATCTTGGCAAAATCTAAATAAGAAAACACAGATGACCTCTCCCAGAAAAAAATTTACTTGATTACGTTTTATTTTCAGCTACCTTGTTTCCATAGCTTACTTTACATCAGACTTTATAATTATGGTTGGAAATCCTATGGTCATTGTGCATAGTTTTCTCGATATTTTGATTGCAACCTCAATTTTTTTTGTTTGGGTCATTCGCTATCAAAATATCGTTAATGAATTCAAAGAGTGGCAACTTCCAGATTGGCTGCGGGATTTAACGGGTATCTTTAAATTGACGTTTGCATTTTCTTTAATTCTAGGTCTTAAAACTCCTTATCTTAGCATCGTAGGTGCCCTGGGTGTTGCTTTATTGATGGGCTGTGCACAGATTGTCCATTTACGAGCCGGCACACAGATTATGAAGAGACTCCCGTCTCTTGCACTTCTCGCCTTATCTCTGATTTCTGGCTTTTTCAGCGCTTATGGCGGCATGGGAACAAACTGAAGAAAAATCTAAGTTAGCTCCAGAGTGATTTAAAGCGAGAGTCTTAGATAAACAACAAATCCCTTTGCAGTCAAATCACATATCCCTGCGCTTCGAGCCGCATCTAAAGCAGACCTTTGCCCAGAAACTAAAAATTGCCGTCCTTTGGCGCCCATGGAAGATAGAAGCTTCGTGGAATCAAGGACAAACCATTGAGGTAGCAGGCTACCTCAATGGTGCGTTTGATGATGGGAGCAATCATAGCCATCCCGCCCTTACAATGCTGATCGCGCTGACCCACTCTGCCGCCCAGCAATAATCCAAGGCATAGTGCCTACTAGACAAATATTCAGGCCGCAAAGCCACAAAATGTCTTTCCAAGGAGCCAACCAGCATCGATGAAGTGGGAAATGAACCAAGCTTGCCTGCGCAAGTTTGAATAAGTTTCATGTAGCGGAATTGACGACTTGCAACGGTTTTGAAATCTTTCCAGACACGCCTCACTACAAGGATTTAAAATGCCGCGCGGCGACTGAGTTCATGCCGAGCAGCCCTTTCATTTTTGCGTTAGATACAAAAAAGGTCTGACTTATACTGCAGAAAGTGCTGGCTATTTCCAGGCTTAATTTTGAGGTGCCTGACGACGAACAGCTATCGACCTGGCTCAATAACTCTGTTGTCATATTTAGCCCGGAAAACAAACGCGGACATTGTGGACTACATCGACCTCGCCAGTTTCAGGCTTGGAGCACTCCCAAAAACCACTCGATCCCCATAGCCTAAGGATAAAATGCCGTGATGACCATCAAGGGCTAGAATTCCTTGATCAACTAAATTTTCTAATTCAAATTTCTGTTGTTCTGGATGAAAACTCCCACCTACGAGCTTAAAACTCTTGCCTGGGGACGCGTAGGGCTCTCTTACCAAATATTGAAAGTTGGGATCGTTTATGGGGTGAATGGAGCCGCCTGCTGCGGAAATAGCAGCCGTGCTGCCCGCAGCGGTTGCTATCCAGATGCCAGATGATTTTTGAACTTCCTGGTTACTTCCAAGCGTAATGCGGTATCTACTGGTTTCTGCCGGATTGGCAGCTGTAAAAAGGAAGTCATTCAACACCGGATTAGAAACAAGGCTCTGGCCGTCGTTAACCCGATGAATGGTCGCGTTGAGACGGGAGACTTGGATCAGGGAAAGACGATCTGACTTCAATTCCGAGATCAGCTCTGAGATATGAGAACCGGATTTATAACATAAATAGCCAATGCTCGACGGACTTGACTTAATTCCTATTAAGGCTACATCCGCGTTAGAAATGTGATGACTCGCCTCTAGGACTGTGCCGTCCCCACCTACAGTAATGACATAGGATATGGAATCTAAAGAGGGCCAAGCCTCGTCGCGATGAACTTCTAGAAATGGCAGCTTGGCTTTGGCCAGTGATTCCATTAAGTCTTCGAATGTTTTGTAATGCTCATCATGGGCTCGACTGAGACGATCTAAATGCTCGTGGGACAAAAAGCCACGACTCACCTTGTCACGGATATAGTCTCCGTGACGGTCGAGGGTACTATTTTTTCTCACTACTAATATCACTACAGCCACCTAAGAGTTGTAAATGATAAATCAGCCGCCGTTGCTCTTGGGATTGTCGATAGCTAAATAGTCGTCATTTCTTTTGATGGCCCCACGAACCTCAAATTCCTTGCGAACCTGTTTTTCATAGGATGTATAAAACCCGTAACCCTGATTGGTTGCTTGCGACGTTGACATGCTTTCAAGGGATTTAGCATCTTGGGCTGCAGCATCTGGGGTCTTTCGGCTCTTAAGACGAGCGATATACCAGGAGTCCTGAACCAACATGGGAGCAACGATGTAATCACCAACATTTTTAAGTCCGAGCAATGCGTCCTTAAAAGTACCTTCACTGCCAATTTTGGGAATACTTGCAGCTGTCGCAGAATACTCTCCAGTTTCTTCCCATTTTAGGCCAGCGGGAAGCTTGCCACTTTCTTTGGCGGTCTTGAAAGCTTCATCGGCTTTAGTTTTAAGAAGCGCTGGGGCCTTTTCTTTAGTAAGAAGGACCTTAGCGATGTCGTTTTTAACCATATCGAGAGTCTTCGTTTCGGCTGGCTTCTTGGCTTCTACTTTTATGATGTGAAATCCAAATGGCGATTCGACAACTTCACTTACAGAACCGACAGTCAAAGCAAACGCTGCTTCAGAAAACTCTTTAACCATTTTTTCTTTTGTGAAAAAGCCCAAATCCCCTCCGCTCGTCTTTCCGGAAGGCTCGTCGGTGGATGCTTTTGCAAGGGCTGCAAAATCTTGGGTTGTTTTGGCTTTGCCTAGGACTTCATGAGCGAGTTTTTGAGCTGCATCTTTAGATCTCTTTGCCGCTTCCCCGAGGGCGTTTCTAGCTCCTGAATACTGAATTAAAATATGTCGGGCTTTGACTTCTTCCCCGCGATTGTACTCGCCGCTGTTTTGCGCAAAATAGCCTTCTATTTTAGACTTATTCGCTTCTGCACTAGCATAGGCTGCGATTTCTTCTGGACTAACCACTACCGGCGAAGTTTCTGTTGACAACTTGACGTACTCGGCATTGAGTTTCGTCTCTTTGATTTGATAGTCAAACCGGGCGGCATTTTTTGGAATGAAGCTCGTACTTACCATAAGTTGGTTCAGCTTTTGAACGGTCAAATCACGCCTTAAGTCTTTTAAAGCTGTAGCTTCGTTATAACCCTGCATATTTAGCCAGTTTTTAAAGTTTTCTTCTTTAAACTGTCCATTTTCGTCTTTAAATATGGGGGCTTTCGCCAAGTACGCCACGACCTCATCTTCTGAGGCATCAACGCCATTGACCTGGGCCGTTTTGAACATAATTTCCTGATCCACTAATTTATCAATCGTGTTTCTAGCCACCTTAAACATGGCAGGGTCAAAATCGGCCCCAAACTGCTGCTTACCGCGCTCCAGCTCCTGCCGATAGGCTCGGGCAAATTGATTATAAGTGACTTCACTACCGTCAATTTTAGCTGCGGCGCCCCTTGGGCCCGTTGGCCCACCTTGATCGCCTGGATTACAAACACCAAAAAAAACCATCGCAAATAAAGTCGCAATGAGGACAGATGTTGTAGGCAGGTCTTTCATATGCCGACTTTTTAGGCCTTCGGTCTTGGTTCGTTTCCAGTTAAACATGCAGATGACTCCCAAAGTTTTTCGTCGGCGGGGTGCCGTTGGCTGAGATAAATATATCTTTTACTTTCACACCATCCATTGTCATGATAATTTATTTATTGGCAAGAAAATTCGTTAGAACCTGTAAACTGCGATCGGCATGATATAGTTTGTGATGTAATAACAGCTGCCTAGTGATTATTCTTTAACCTTTTCAGATAATTGAGGGAGTCAAACCTTATGCTTTTTAACTGGCTTGCAGGAATGTTTTCAAACGATTTAGCAATTGACCTAGGAACTGCAAACACGCTCGTATATTTGAAAGGGCACGGGATCGTCATCAACGAGCCGTCAGTTGTTGCAGTGCAAAGAGATGCACGCGGTGGAAAGAAGATTCTAGCTGTTGGAAAAGAAGCCAAGGAAATGCTCGGGCGTACCCCAGGCACGATCACTGCTATTAGACCTATTAAGGACGGGGTTATTGCTGACTTTGAAATCACGGAAGCGATGCTTCGTTACTTCATTGAGCGCGCCCATAATCGCAGAACTATGGTAAAGCCACGCATCATTATTTGCGTTCCTTACGGGATTACAGAAGTTGAAAAAAGAGCTGTTAAAGAAGCCGCCGAATCAGCTGGTGCAAGGCAAGTATTTTTAATTGAAGAGCCTATGGCTGCAGCTATTGGAGCCGGGCTTCCGATTACCGAACCTAGCGGCAATATGATTGTAGATATTGGTGGTGGAACTACGGAAGTTGCCGTGATTTCACTTGCTGGTATCGTTTATTCCAAATCTGTACGCGTTGGTGGCGACAAGATGGATGAAGCGATCGTCAACTACCTTAAGCGCAAATACAATCTTCTTATCGGTGAGCGAACTGCAGAACAAATTAAGATCGCCATCGGTACGGCATACCCGGATGATGAGGTTCGCACGATGCATGTTAAAGGTAGAGACCTTGTTGCTGGCATTCCAAAGACCATTGAAATTACCTCTGAAGAAGTTCGCGAAGCGATCTCTGAGCCGATCAATACCATCGTAGAAGCTGTGCGTGTGGCGCTTGAAAAAACTCCTCCCGAGCTTGCCGCTGACATCGTAGATAAAGGCATTGTACTTGCTGGTGGTGGCGCTCTCATTCGGAATCTCGATATTTTATTACGCGAAGAGACAGGCCTACCCGTGATGATTGCCGATGATCCTCTTTGTGCCGTCGTTTATGGAAGCGGCAAAGCCTTAGACCAAATTGAAATTCTAAGCAGCGTGGCGATGCAGTAGCTTTTTTAGTTTTGACTTCCCTTACTGATGATAAGGAGCCCATGGGGTGATCAAGGACGGTAGACAAAGTTTAAACCGACTCCTAGTGGTCGCAGCACTAGTGGCTCCTTTCGTCTTTTTTGCTTCCAAATTGCTGCCCAATCGCGGAGATCGTCCCTTAAATTCTGCGATACAAGAGCTCATCTATCCGATTCAGTTTGCTTGGAATCGGATTGGGTCTGGGCTTTACAACTCTTGGAACAGCTACATCGACTTGGTCCATACGGCCCATGAAAATGTTGTACTTAAAAATAAAATCAAGGACCTTGAGACCCGTACTTTAGATTATGAGAGCAAAGTCAGAGAGCTTGATCGACTTCAGCAACTTATGGGCTTTGTAGGTAAGCATGATCTGAAACTTCTGCCTTCGATCGTCATCGGAACTGCCAATACGAATAGCTTTGAGATTTTACGCCTCGGCCGCGGTTCGAAGGATGGCGTTAAAGTAGGAATGCCGGTGATTGCTTCCCAAGGCGTAGTGGGCAGAATCATCAGAACAGGCTTAGCTTTCTCTGATGTTCTTTTGATAACCGATTCCAAATCTTCCTTAGATGTTTTGGTAGAAAGAACGCGAGTGCGCGGCATCATCCAAGGCAGCGAGGGTGGCAGGCTCAAGTTGGAACTTAGGCGACGCACAGATATTAAGATTGGCGATGAAATCGTCACTTCTGGGATTGTTGGCAGCTTTCAAAAAGGCCTCCCTGTGGGTCGAGTGATTCGCATTGAGTACACCAATGACGACCTGGCTCAGACCGTTACTGTAGACCCTTGGGTAGATTACCGGCAGGTCGAAGAAGTGGCTGTCGTGGAAGATGAGGATTCAGGCATAAGTCAAATTGAAGACATAGCAGGGCAAGATTGGCTTGAGCTTTCCTTATTAAGGAAAGTAGGCGGCTAAATGGATGATATTTCCAACGATACAAAACACTGGATTGTA
>CAXNGG010000037.1:0-10578 GCA_964201885.1 Oligoflexales bacterium | reverse complement strand
TTGCTGCAAAACTAAATTTAAAGTATTAAATGCGGTCGCTCTCCATTTCTTGCGACGTCAAAAAAATGGCTTATTTTGCTTAAGGCGTAATCTAATTGACGCTTTTTTTGACACAGAGCAGATCCTGCACTCAATCACTCGTTCGAGAGGGCGCTCAGGTTTTTGCGTGTGGCAAAAAGTCTGAAATATCAACTGATGAAAATTATACCTATCCCCTTCAAATTTGGCCTAGCCATTGCAAGGTCTTCTTATAAGCGAGGAGGTCAATATGCTGAATGGTATCTATACTCCAATGTCTGGTGCTTTAGCTCAAGAAAAAGTAATGGACATTATTGCCAACAATCTAGCAAATATAAATACTGTCGGCTACAAGTCCGAAAACGTTACATTTAAGGTTTTGGAACCAGAACCACAGAAATACTATAAAGATCCCTTGCCCCCGGCAAATTACAAAATTGATTTTGAAAAACTCATGCCCCTACGCGGGAACGAAATCAACTATGTAGAGGTTTCTGGAGTCGACAGAGATATTAGTCAAGGTCCAGCCCAGAAGACAGACAACCCGCTGGACTTGATGATTGAAGGCAAAGGCTACTTTTCCGTCAACACACCAGATGGTATGCGCTATTCGCGGGACGGGAGTCTTTCTCTAAACGAAGATGGGCTTGTATCAGACAAGTTCGGCAATCCCATATTAGGGGAAAAAGGTGTCATCCTTGCCCGAGAGGGCTTTCAGGTAAATGCCAGGGGCGAAGTGCTATTAGATGGCAAAATTGCAGATAGAATCAAGCTCGTCACATTTGCGGATGATCACAAGTTAGAGAAGGTCGGAAACAACCACTACTTCTGGTCTGGAAGTGACGACCAAATTAAGCCTGCCGAGGAGTCTAGAATCAAACAGGGCTTTCTAGAAGGCTCCAATGTAAATCCCATTAAAAATCTGACATCTATGATTATCGCCCATAGATCCTACGAAGCCTATCAAAAGAGCATCAAAAATATGGACTCTATGATGGAAAAATCAGCCAATCAAATCGGAGTTGTCCGTGCTTAACGTGCCGATGCTAATGACTTTGACTACACAGAATAGGAGACCTACATGATTCGCTCACTTTACACAGCATCTACTGGAATGGAAGCGCAGCAAACAAATATTGACACCATTGCTAACAACTTAGCGAACGTAAATACTTCAGCTTTTAAGCGTTCTCGGGCTAATTTTCATGATCTTTTGTATCAAAATATTAGAGCTCCCGGCCAAAGCTCTTCGACAGGCACCGTAGTTCCTAGCGGAATTCAAATAGGTAGTGGATCCAAGCTCTCTAGTGTGGACAAGATGTTCACTCAAGGGGCGATTCAAGTCACTAACAATGAAATGGACATGATGGTCGAAGGTCAGGGCTTCTTTAGGGCTCAACGAGATGATGGAACCACGCTTTACACTCGCGATGGCCACTTTTCAAAAGACGATACAGGCAGAATTGTTACAGCCGATGGCTATCCGGTTCTTCCCGAAATCACCATCCCTTCCGGAGCTGATAGCTTTCATGTAGGACATGATGGTATTGTCACAGTTAAAATTGCCGGTGAAACTCAAGAAATCGGACAAGTTCAAGTCGCCAACTTTTTAAACCCAACAGGTCTTGTCTCGACAGGCGGAAACTACTACGTAACCTCACGGGCGAGTGGAGAAGCCATTGTGGGGATTCCTGGTCAAAACGGCCTGGGACGTATCGCTCAGTCTCAACTTGAATCTTCAAACGTGAATATCGTCGAAGAAATGGTTAACATGATCACAGGTCAAAGAGCCTACGAAATCAATTCAAAAGTGATTCAAACAGGCGATCAAATGCTCCAAACTACAAATAATATGAGATAGAATGACTAGAATTTTCCTTTTCTTGGTTTGTTTTGTGTCACTTCGAGCTTTAGCTGAAGGTGCCCAGATTCGTCTGTTTCAGAACGCTAATGTGGCCACTGAGAGATATATTTTTTCACAGATTTCTACTTGTAGCGGTGATGAAGCGATTTGCAATATTATACGAACCCTAGATGTAGCAGCTTCCCCGCCGCCTGGCACTATAAAGAACTTAAGTGTAAATGAGCTCAAGCAGGTTCTTCAGGAGGAAGGCTTAGGAGTCGACTCAAAAGCAGCTCCCCTGGAGTTCGTTGGCTCGGTTGTGGCAGTTGAACGGATTTCTTTTGTGATAGAGAGTGAAGCGATCAAGCAAAAACTAGAAGATCAAGTTTCAGAATGGCTACCCCATTCTGCTTTTCAGCGTTGGAGTGTCTCATTGGGTTTAAATTCCAAATCAGTTAATGTAGCGTCCGAGGAGTGGGTCGCCAAGGTGGTTGGCTTTGAACAATTTAAAAGCGAACTGCTTCGTTCTAGAACGCCTTTTGTGCGGCGAGTCCAAATTCGGATTTCACCACTTGACGGCGAGTCTTCAGCGGTCAATGTATGGGGTACCATCCGTTTTACACCTGAATTTAAGCTGCTTTCGTTTGTAAACGGCTTAGAAAAAGGTGCGATTATTTCTGAGGCAGATATTGCGGAAACTTGGGTTGGATTTGCCCAATATATGGATGGAGCCCCGAGGGATCGATCATTGATACTAGGCAAACGCATGAAGATTGCAGCAAGGCCAAGTGCTATAGTGCGTTTTGGGGTCTTTGAAGAGCAACCCCTAGTAAATCGTGGGGATGACGTGCAGATCAAGCTTCTTGATGGATCCATTGAAATGGAGTCGCGGGGGAAATCTTTTCAAACCGGCACGCTAGGCCAAACCGTTGACGTGGAGATGGAAGGTACTAAAAAGAAGGTACGTTCTAAAGTCGTAGCCCAAGGGAAAGTAGAGGTAAGTTTATGAAAATTCTAATCGCTTTTTTCATGATGTTAGGCTGTCAGACGTCCCAAGTTTCCAGGCCGATTCCAGCGGCGGCGATGCTTAGCAAGTCTGCGCCAAAGTCAGCTCCCGTGGCAAAGAATCAGCAAAATCTTTTTGTGGAAAACAAGACTATTGATATTAAAAAGAACGAAGTTGACACAAGCGGTAGCTTGTTTCAGCCAAACAGCCCTCATGCACACTTATTTGGGGCAAAACTACCGCTCTCAGTAGGAGACTTTGTGACCGTCAAAGTCGTCCCCATAGCTCAGAATGCTGACGCGCCAAAATTGAGCCCAAAGACAGGCGATTCTAAAGGAGCAGGAGATGCTAAAGGAGCAGGAGATGCTAAAGGAGCAGGAGATGCTCTTACTCAGGAGCTTCTTGCCGCCATGCCAAACCTAGGGGGGGATGAAGCTAGCAAAAATGTAATATCAGAAATCCCCATGGAGATTACATCCATCTCGCCAACGGGAGATCTTAGTGTCAAAGCTTCGAGAACGTCTCAGGTGGAAGGAAATGCAAAGTACCTTTCTGTCGAAGCAGTCATACCAGGACGAATTGCGGTCGACAATCCAATGCTTTCCACCAAAGACTTAAGAAGGATTCAGTTTCATGAGGACGGATCCGAGTCTGTTCGCAGATCAAACGATTCTTGGCTCGACGAATACTCGCTTAGATATAGTGGATTTTCAGAAACGGCATCTAAGAATGCGAGGCAGCTTGCTGAAGACAAGCGCCGTCTAGATGACGTTAGGTCGCGGCTCGACAATCGCATCAAAGCCTTTTCTTCAGAACGCACTAAAATGACTGAGGAACGGGCTAAGATTTTCCAAGATGCTAGCAATAAAGAAGCAAAAATTGCGGAAGCAAATAAAAAAGTCAGTGATCGCGAACAAGAGATTGATGCACTTAAATCCCAGTTGCAAGCAGAACAAAAAAAGCGCGAAGAAATTGAAGCCAAGTTGGTTGCCGATGAAAAAACTAAGGTTGGAGATCAGCCAGCAAATGCAGGTGATTCTTCGCAGAACGCTCCAGCAAATGATACCCAAGCAAAAACAGCTGATGCTAAGGCGGTAAAGAATGTTGCAAAAAAGTAGTATTTTACTCATGCTGGGACTTGGGCTTGCTTCATCATATTCTATTGGTGCACCAGTTCGCATCAAAGATGCGGCTTCCATTCGCGGGGTTCGGTCTAACCAGCTAGTGGGGTATGGACTTGTGGTTGGTCTTCAAGGGACCGGTGACAGTTCGGCCTCACTTACCACCAACTCTGCGGTCACCAATATGGTTAAAAATCTTGGTCTTGAGGTAGCTGGACCTTTGCAGGCTAATGGCTCCATGGCAGGGGTGATCATTACAGGCGAACTGCCTCCATTTGCGCGTTCTGGCGAGAATATTGACGTTAAAATATCGACGATAGGGGAGGCTAAAAGCCTTGCTGGGGGTACTTTGCTATTGTCACCCTTAAAATCTGGAGATGGCCAGGTTTATGCGTTTGCCCAGGGGGCGGTCGTGGTTGGTCAGGCCGACGGTAAAGGGTCCCGAGTGCTCACCGTAGCCCAGGTGCCAGGGGGAGGGGTGGTTGAGCGAGAATTTGCGCCTACTTTTGTAGTGGAGAACGCCTTCAAGTTAGTCCTGGGATATCCCGATTTTTCAAACTCTACCAGAATGGCCGAGGCCGTGAATACAGAACTATCAGGTTTCTTTGCTAAGGCCGTAGATCCTGGCTTAGTCACTATCACGATTCCCCCATTGTATATTGACAACCCTATAGAGTTCGTTGCGAGGATTCAAAGCCTAAAAGTGGATCTTGATATTAAGGCCATGGTGACCATTGATGAACGCACAGGGACCATTATTATGGGTGAAAGCGTTACTATTAAGCCGGTCACGATTTCCCATGGAAATCTGACGGTTAAGGTTGAAGACAAGAAGTCCGGGAAAGATGCAAAAAATGTCGTCAGAGATTCCGTTGTAGACGTCAAGGGGACGACTGTCGGCGACATCGTTAAGTCTCTAAATTCGATGGGCGCCCGTCCCAATGATATTATCGGCATTATGAAAGCACTCAGCTCTTCTGGAGCTCTTCAGGCTGAACTGAAATTCTTATGAGGATGTTATGGAAATAGGTTTAGGAAAACAGTTCAATACGAACCGGTATTCGCGAGTGGGTGGAGCTTCCAAAGAAGATTCGGAAAGCCTTGCCATAAAAAAAGCGGCTCAAGATTTTGAAGCAGTTTTTTTGGGAATTCTCACCAAATCTATGCGTGAATCTGTGCAAAAAAGCGACCTGATGGGTGACGGTAATGCAGAAGGCATGTATCAAAGCATGCTGGATACGGAATATACAAAGCAAATGGCAAATCAGAATTTTACTGGACTCGCAAAGTCCATTGAGGAACAACTCCTGCGCACTCGTGCATCGGGTCTTTCCGAAATGAAGCAAGCTGCAATTTCTGCCGACCAAGTAAAAACTAAGGGAATCCAGGCATATGGCCTTGGACGATAGACTTAAGTTGCAAGTCGAGCGACAATGGAGAAAACATAAGGAGACTTCCAATGGATGTGAAGGTCCGAAATAGTGGAGCTAAAAATTCTGGAGCTATTCTTAGCACAGACGTAGCCGGTACTGAGTCAGAGTCAAAGTCAAAGGTTTCCAGCTCCCCCAAACCCAGTGCCAACGTAAGCGCTGTGGGTGTCAATGTTTCCGACAAAGCCAAAGAAAATGCTGCGGCTCGTCAAAAAGCGTTTGATATTGCTAAAAATACGGACCCCATAAGACACGATCGTGTTGCCGATCTAAAGGCTCAGATTGCAGCTGGAACCTATCAAGCAGATCCTGAGAAAATTGCCCATGGCATGTTGAGAGAAGCGATTAAAGACCAAGTTTCAAGCCAAGAGATTTAAGAGGTGAGACATGAAAAATTCTTTTTCTTTTCATAGTTGGCTAACAACCGTTCAAGATGCATCGCGCAAACTCGCTTTGAATTTGGGTGATTTTTTGACTTTATTGGAAGAGGAAGAGTCTATCATTGTCGAGCACTCAATTGCTCAATATGAGCCTATTGTCGCTCGCAAGGAAGAACTAAGCCGACAATTTTCGGATCTATATGACATACTTTTCAAAGCGGCGGGCACACTTTTAGGCCAATGCAGAGAAAAAGGACTCGAAGAAGTTCAGGGAGAAACGCTGACTTCGACGCGTGCTATGGCTTTTAAATATTGGGCCATGGCTTCCTTCGAGGTTAAGGCCTTCGAGAAATCTGTCGTAGATTTTGCGCTATCTGACTATTCCAAAGTTACGGATCAATTGCTTGTTTTGCAGATTGTGGTCAAGCCTAAAATAGAGCGTAATGTGATTTTGATGAGCAAGCTTTTGGAAAGTCATCGAGAGAGCTATTTGTTCTGGCGGGATTTGCTGTCGCGAGAGTCAAGTGGGTACAATTCTCAAGGTCAAAAAAAGAAGTCCCATTCCTTGTCGTACTTTGTAACAAAGGCGTAAATTATGGCGAGCCTCAGTCATTCCCTAAATATCGGTAGCGAATCGCTTATGTCGAATCGTCAGGGTATCGATACGACGGCTCATAACATCGCCAATGCGCAAACTGATGGCTACAGTCGGCAAGATGTAAATCTAGCTCAAAAAAATCCTATAGCAAGAAATGGACTTGTTATTGGTGATGGTGTTTACGTCGGTTCGATAAAAAGGGCACACGATCAGTTTATCGAAAAGCAAGTAACTAAAGCGACAACTAAGAATGGTTTTTCCGATAAGTTGTACGACAACCTCCAAGATTTTCAATTGATATTTAGTCCCGAGCTTGAATCAACTGTAACTGAGGAAATGTCAGGTTTTTTTGGCGCACTTCAATCTCTTAGCAGCACTCCTGACGATTTGACCGCAAGAACCGTCCTTGTGGATCAGGCTAACAATGTGTCGGCCTCATTCAGGCGCGTAGACACTGAAATCAAAGAGAAAAGAGCCTCCATAAATGATACTATTGCCGCTCGCACCCAGGAGGTCAATGATATAACTGGGCAGATTGCGAAGCTTAATGTGTCGATTCAAGCAATGGAGCTTACTCCAGCTGCATCGGCAAATGATTTGCGAGATCAACAGGACCGACTTGTTGCGAAGCTGTCTTCTATTATGGATGTGTCTTACTACCAAGACAAAGACGGGATGATGTGTCTAAGAGGGCCAGGAGAAACTCTACTGGTAGACCGAAGATTTGCAAGTACTATGGAATGTCAAATTAACGGAGATGACGGAGGCATGTTTCGGTTGGTAAATACGGAGCCTGGAGGGGGCAAATCTTGGGATGTAACCGACAAAGTCAAGAGTGGTGAAGTAAAGGCTCTACTTTATGTACGAGACAACGTCGCCAAGCCTCTTTTACAAAGAAATAACGAGTTGGCATCGGTCTTTATAAAAAGCGTCAATGACATTCATCAACAAGGATTTGGGCTCAACCAATTTTCCGAATCCATAGGTCGTGGATTCTTTGAAAATGTAAGAGACCCTTCAAACGCTGCCGCAGAAATTGAAATTTCTAATTTGATTCAATCTTCAACGGATGCCATTTCAGTGGCAAGCTCTCCTAATGCCCGGGGGGACAATGTCATTGCGAATGAGCTTCTTGGCCTCAAGTCCAAAAAGCTGATGGAAGATGGAAACGCTTCATTTAACGACTACTATGCGAATTTTGTCGGGGTCCTTGGAACCGAGGTTGTAAGGTCAGGGCATGCCAGAGATACTGATAAAATCATGCTTGCTGAACTTAAGGGGCGAAAGGAAATGATTTCAGGGGTTTCCTTGGACGAAGAAGCTGCGAATATGATTAAGTGGCAGACCGCTTTTACGGCATCTTCTAAGGTGATTACGACGGTAGATGAGATGTTTGACACCATTTTAAACATGAAGCGCTGAGGTAAGCATTGAGGGTCTCTGAAAAACAACGTTATGATATCGCCACAGAGCGCATGGAGTTGGCCAAAAGGCGGAATACCGACGCTATGGAAGTCATTTCGTCTCAAAAGCGAATTAATAGACTTGAGGATGATCCGGTAGGCGTGACCAAAATCATTAAGGGCCGGCAATCGATTCGCAATTTGAAAGATTATTTGAATAATATAGGATTTTCAAAAGGTTTCGTCGAAGTGTCAGAAGCCGCAATTTCTGGCATTAGCGACCGCCTGCAGCGGGCACATGAGATTTCCGTTGGGATGGCCAACGATACCTACGGCCCAGACTCGCGGATGGCGGTTTCTCGCGAGGTGAAGGAAATTATCGATGAAGTCGTAAACCTTGGAAACTCCAATTTTAACAATCGCTATGTCTTTTCTGGCTTTAGAAACGATTCCCCAGCGATCTCCAAGGAGGGTAATTATTTAGGCGATGACGGTGCCATTTTTACAGAAATTGCCGACGGAAAATTTAGGCAGATTAATTTGGAAGGGAGAACCGTGTTTGAGGCGACTCCTGAAGAAGAAAAAGCCGGGCACTTTGCGATGATCACTTCCCTAGAGCTGCTTAAGGATGCCCTCGAAGGCAATGACAAGGTTGGAATCACTCGCGCGGTCGATGAGATTAAGTTCCATCTTGAGAAGGCTGCTTCGATTCAAGCCAACATAGGTGCCACTTGGGCAGCCCTGAGCGCGACGGAAAGTCGTATTGAGCTTCAGCGTGATCACCAAACAGACACCGTCAGTAAGATAGAAGACGCCGATATTTATGAGGCGACCAGTGATTACAAAAGGATGGAAACCGCGCTCCAAAGCACTCTTATGGCGTCTAATAAGCTTCTGCAACCCTCACTCATGAATTTCATTCAATAGACCTGCCGTTATGAATTGGGTTGAAATTCCTCCTCCTATGCAGTAAAACACGCGCAATTGAACCAGGTATGGTTAAAGCTGCCGAGGAGGGCTATTCGTTGTTAGTCTTAACAAGAAAAATTGGTGAAGCCATTTCGATTGGCGACGACATTAAAATTATTGTGATGCAAGTAAAGGGAAAGCAGGTGCGCCTTGGTATAAAGGCAGGGCCCAATACTATGGTGCATCGCGAAGAAGTCTATCAGCGCATTCAAGATGAGAACCAGAGTGCCTCCCAGTCTTCGCCTCAAGATTTATTGGCCGGATCTAGGGCGGTAGAATCTGCTGGGCTGACAGGTGGTGGAACTCAACTTTCGAAGCCTATACTCAAAAAGCGGATACGGGTCTCCCCTCAAGATCCCGATGAAAACGACGACTAGCTTGGTTTTAAAGCATTCTGCTTTTTTAAATCCAAATCTCTTGATTCTCTTGGTAGAATTGGTGTAGGCTATTACCTAGAGCAATCAGATCAATGCAAAAAACGTCCAGCAACATACCTGGAAAAGTTATTTTAGGGTGAGCCTGTACGTGTGCAAAAGGAGCCGGATTTGAATAAGGTAACTACGTCTAGGTTTGGCGAAATTGAGATTCGAGACACCGAGGTGATCGAGCTTCCTCAAGGGCTTATTGGCTTTCCCGAGTTAAAGCGTTATTTGCTCTTAGATCATGACAAAGAATCGCCATTTAAGTGGCTACAGTCATTAGATGATGGTTCTATCGCCTTTGTACTTATCAACCCTTTGCTATTCAAGCCTGATTATGAAGTTGAAGTGACCGATGCAGAGGTTTCTGATCTCACCTTAATCAATGAAGACGATGCCGTAATTTCGGTTATTGTTACGATGCCTTCTAATCCACAAAATATGACTGCAAATCTCAAAGCTCCCCTTGTCTTTAATTTAAAGAATCGAAAAGGCAAACAAATCATTTTAAGTTCAAATACCTATACGACTCGCCACAGCATCATGGAAGAGATGAAAAAGTTTGCGTCTCAATCTGCTATCGAAGAAGCCCAAGCTGCATCTGCGGTTGCAAAAGAAGCCTACGAAGCTCAAGTTGATAAGATCGCAAAGTAGGTAGCCTGTGGTTTGACTCAATTTGTGCTTCAATGAGGTTGACCTGAGTAAAGGGTCAACTTTTTTGTATATTTGAAGCGTGGAACAGGTCAACCGAATCCGTTCTCTTTCGATCTGCTAATCTCTAATTTTTGTCATCTCGCGCCGCAGAATATTGAGGAGTCTTTCCCGGCTTGCATTTTTTAAACTGCTTTTGAAAGAGCTACCAGAAAATCTGAAGAGCCAAAGGGATCCTAATCTTGGGCCAAATGAGCTAAGCAGAGATCGCTCCGGGCATAGCGGGAGAGCCTGGCTACCAGATTCTTTGTTCGAGTCGATATCGAAGGTATTCCAAGCCAGAGACCTATTTGAAAAAGCGGCGCAAGAAAGTTCCTTTCATACGATTGATTCAAAAGCAATGTCTGAGGATCTTTTGTCATTCTCTAAAATGTGTTTTTTTGAAGGCTCAACCAAGTTTGAAAAAGTCTATTTACTTCTTTGAATGTAGCTTTTGGACGTAAGGTATAAAGGGCCTGGTTTTCTATTTTTTGTATGGGAACCAAGCCTTTAATTGTGGAAGTCAGAAAGGCTTCATCGAATCTTGGCAGTTCGTCGGGAAAAATCAAACGTTCTGTAACGGGAATTTTGGCGCGATGGAGCAGTTCCATTAATATTTGCCTGGTTGTACCAGGGAGAATTCCAGTCGTTAGTGGGGGCGTTGCAACTTCTAACAAGTCACCTTGTCTCCCAAGAAAAAA
>CAXNGG010000036.1:0-10595 GCA_964201885.1 Oligoflexales bacterium | reverse complement strand
TAGGTCCGAATGGAAGCCCAGGGAGATGACGGCTCTGGATTCTTGGAGTTTTTCCAAGGAGACAACTAGCATCGATGAAGTGGGAAATGAACGGCGGGCTTGCATGAGTAAGTTTGCGTAAGTTTCATGTAGCGGTTTTAGTCTCCATGGTTGAAACAATTCTCACAGGTGGCTCTTAAATTAGGTCGCCTCACGACAGCGTTTACTTTTTAAAAATGGGAGGCAGCCGAAGACAGCTGAGCTCCATTCCGCATACATGATGGAAACTGCCGTGGATCCAAAATGTCTGAAATGGAGTTTGTCAAGCGCCTCCCGCCCCATGTAGGCTCTTTAAATTGATAGGATTATTGGTCTTTCGCTGCTAAGATGTGGTTTTGTGAATTCTTACTTATTTTTATTTTTTAGAGGAGCCTTTCCATGTCTAAGCTCAAACTTTTGGACCGGCGATTAAAGTTTACTCATGGGGCAAATTCAACAGCGAAAATTGATTTTTTTGCATGTCTGAGCTCAATGGCTCCACGTCTTCGCCCGTTGCCAAAAAAGTTGAGCACTATTTGGGAGGGCTCACAGAGGGAGTTCTCTATCCGATAGATGTGGAAGCGCGCCACTTTATGGCAGCCCTGGATTTAGAGCTGTTGCAACGAAAGAACGCATTGGATAACGAGAGTCTTGGGGCCGGTCATTTGTCGGCTTTAATTGGGGGGAAGATTTCAGGGTTGCTGTTTGCGTCGCCCTTTTTTAAACAAGAGGACGTGCTGTCCGTTTGCCTCAGCCCAGCATTAAAGGCAGCTGTCATAGAAAAGATGGATTTCCTAGTGGCAGCTGAACACCAGTCCGTTAACAATCGGCTGGAAGGTGAGGTTAAAACTAGGAGTGTTCTTTTAGATTCCTACTTTGAGTCTGGGGACTATTTGAGCGCATCCGCCATAAGTGATGGCATGCTTGTCACGCGATCCTTAATCAATTTTCCAGCAAACCTGCTGAATCCAGCAACTTATGAACTTTTTATAAGAGACCTACTTAAAGCATGGGCCCCGCGTTGGAAGGGGAGCATTTCCATGGAGTCCATAGACGCAAAGAGGCTTACTGAAGAAGGCGCTGGCTTGATTTCAGCAGTAGGTAGGGGAGCTAAAGAGGGGCCAAGGATTCTCAAGCTGGTTTGGGAGCCTGAAACGAAGCCCAAGGGCGCTGGAATTGCTTTAGTAGGCAAGGGTATCACTTATGATACGGGAGGTTTGGATATCAAGCCAAGCTCAAGTATGAGACTTATGAAAAAAGACATGGGCGGCTCTGCTGCAGTGCTAGGAAGTTTTTTAGCATTGGCGATTTCTGGCCATGATCAAAAAATTACCCTTTGGCTTCCCTTAGCTGAGAACTCCATTTCTAGCGATTCTTTCCGGCCCGGCGATGTGTACAAGGCTTTAAACGGAAAACTTGTTGAAATTGACAACACTGATGCTGAAGGTCGACTCATTTTGGCGGATGCGCTGGTTTACGCCACCAGAGAAGTCCCTAAAGTGATTATCGACGTGGCTACCTTGACGGGGGCTGCTCGGGTAGCTTTAGGGCCAGAAGTCGACAGTGCCTTTACCAATCGCCGTGAGTTTGTGTCGCTCATGGAACAAGCGTCACTTCAGACGGGAGATTGGGTGTGGCCCATGCCGCGAGTGCCTCAATATAGATCTTATTTTGAAAACTCTCAGATTGCAGACATGGAAAACGGTGGTGGTAAATTCGCCGGAGCGATCGTCGGGGCTTTGTTTTTAGAGCATTTTATCGGTGATCTGCCTTGGATCCATATCGATAGCTACATGTGGGCTGAAAAGCCCACTTTGATGGCTAGAGAGTCTGGGCCCAATCCCAAAATGGTCCGATTTCTTTGTAAGCTTATCGAAAGCTTGAACCAAAATTAGGCAGCCAAAGTTTTTGACGGAGTTTATTTCAAGTCAGCAGCAATCTCAACGGATGGGCGCTAGGTGAATGCTGTTAAGTTTGTACCTTAAACTTCAAGGCTTGGATTGCAGAGGGATATTTTGAAGTAGCTGGAATTCAAGTCGCCTTAATTGTTGTCATAAGAGGAATTTTTTGAAATCATCTTCTTGAAATCACCTTTTTGAACTCTTTCAAGATGGAGAGTTATCATTTGACATTTCCTTGGAGAGAGAACGTCTTATGCCTTGCCGACTTTTGAGATTGTTTTTAAATTGGTTTTAATTTGGGTAAGGAAAACCCTAAGGGGCGACTTCATGTCGCAGCCATTTTCGTCTCCGAAATGACCTTCAGTCAATTGAGTGACAACACATGAAAAAATCGAATCATTTTAGTCCAAGGCACTTTCTAAGTTCAAGATTTAGGGCCCAATGTTAGCGCAGTCTTACAACTTGTCTAGCAATGGCATCAAACTTATCGTCCGTGATGATTTGCACATAGGGGCAGTCATTTATGTTAGCAATATCCGCCGCTGACCAAGTGTCTCCTGGGACTGCTGCTTTAAGTGTATCCATAAGGGCTTTATTGGAGCTGAGTTCCGTGACCCTTTGCACGGGGACTGGGCCAGACGCTACAAAGGTGCGCTCTACGAGTCCCAGCAATCTTCCTACCGGATCAGCAACAATAAAATAGCGCATAAAGTGTCCAGCGTTAACATCGGCATGCATGCCATTTATGGCGATCGTGAATTTACCATCATTGGAAATGCTTTCGATCACGGACGTAGCGGCATGGGTTGATAAGTCATTTTTCGTGTAGTAAATATAAGGGCTTGTAATGGTGCCTACATAATCTAGTTGCGTGTCTTTTAGGAATGCCTCCATCCCACCTGATTCTCTCATTTTATTTTTAAGATCGAGCGGCACACGTACCTGGGCATTAGCAAATGTGCTGCGGGTGGCCTTGGCTAAGTCGTAGGTATGAACCATTATTTTTTCGCCACTTCTGACCGTATAGATAACCAAGTAGCGACCCGCATATTTCAAGTTCAAATTTTCAAAAATAATATAGGGAGCCTTGCCGGTCGAGGTTTTATCCGAGGCCCTAAAGTATTTCATGGCGAGGGGAGTCCCTGAAACAGAGTCAATCAAAGCCACGGATTCCACATAGCTTTGGAGTGTCATGGTGTGGTCGCTGCTAAATATGGCTAAGGTTGCATTCGAAATGATATTGGAGCCCGAACTTCCGCCTTCGAAATGAAGGCCGTCGAGCCAAAATTGCAGCCCTGTGCCTGTTTTCTGTTCTTTAAGGCATTCGGCCCCAAGGGCGTTTTGGGCAAGCAAAGCAAAAGCACCCGCTGCACCGGTAAGCTTTACAAACTCTCTCCGATCAAACTCAGCAAATCTTTGTCGAGTCACTTCCATGGATGATATCCTTTCTATTTAATCAAAGATTAGGTCATTCGGATGATGGTGCGATAGACCGAATTGCCGGATTCTTTATAGGCAACAAAATGGCTATTTTGTAAGATTGTTGTGAAGCTATCTCCATTGCCAAGTGGCGCTCCAAGCAAATCTACGATAGTAAAGCCTTTTAGGCCAGGTGCAGGAAGAAACTGAGTGGTGTTTTCAGGCACATAGAAAAATCGTTTGCCGTCGTCTTCTGTGGGAGGGCCGAGGCCTGTAAATACAGCGCTCTTCTTATGAAGTGACGTAGGAGATACACGGTTGAAGTTAGCGACGGCTTGGAAGCCATTAACAAATGCTGCTTTCGCAGGACTTACTTCGATGAGGGTTTTACCGGCAGCCATGGGGTCATCAAATGCGATAAGGATATCTTTTTTTCTAAAAGATCGATTGTCAGTTGTGGACACCAAAAGGTGTATCTTATTGCCTGTAACCCCTAAATTGTCAAAGCACAAAAGATTTAGCTTCCCAGTCGAAGAGGAGCGATTTCCATCGCTAATGATGTGGGTCGCTAAGGGGTATCCGTCTTCATCGAGCAAGAGAATAGATGCCAATTTAAAAGTTGCCGACTCAGCGCTAGCGGGAAAACCTATTGCTAAAAGTAACGAAGACTTACTTCCGTAAAATTTGAGAGTGGGTTTTGCCGTATCTGGCAGATCCAACGCCGAAGACAAAAGGTTATTGACTTGGGGGAGTGAAATGCAGGTTGAGGGAGCACCTAAAGTTTCATTAAAAGTCCCGTTAACAGCTCCATCAACAGAGCCAAGAACGTCATTTTTAACACTATTGCTATCCCCATTGGCGTCTACTACAGTGTTTCCGCCGCCTGAGCCTGCATTTTTGCGCAGATCTCTGCGGCTCGTGGTTCCCTTAAATTTTGCAGACTCTTGGGAACAGGCATTTACAAATGCCGTCAAAAGAGCAACCGGTCCTGCTGCTAAAAAAGCTCGCCGCAACGTTGCAGGATCTTTCGTTTCGTCCTTGGTGATTTTGGTCTCTAGCTCAGCCATGTAAACCTCCTTAACATCCCCTAGAATCGTTTCGAATGCTCGAATGCCGTGGATAAGTCATCGGCAACACCATGGAAAAACTTAAGATTTGTGTTTTTCTCTCAATAAATCAAAGGGGTGCCTCTTGTTTCGACTCGCTCCAGTCTTAGTAACTGTCTTAGTGACTGTCTTAGTAACTGTCTTAGACGCTCTCAAATAAGAGTCAACGAAGTCGAAAAGCACTGCAGAAGGCTTTATGTAACCCCTTAAAGCGCGATGGGGGCACCGCTAGGCTCTAGCTATGGGTTTGAGGTAAGCCGGCTAGGTGCCTCGGGAAATTCTAAGCTCTTGTCTTAGTCTCGAGCGAATCAATATGAAGATTTGCTTGAAGGTTCACGTGATGGACGCTTGCGGCGAGATCACGTAACATTTGAGCTGCTTCTTTCTCCATTAATATCTTTTGCTCTTTGGCTATCTTGGCACGTACTTGAGTCTTAATAGCAGCAGTCCAAGCATCAAGTTGGCTTAAATATCTAGACTTTGAGGCATCGATTTCTACTAGGTGGTTTTCTTGTAGGTGGGTCAACTTGATCTGATGGGCTTCTTCTTTGGATTTATTTAATTCATCTAATTTGACCTCGAGCCAACTGGCAAGTTCCTGCTTTAACTTTTGGTTGAGTTCGTCTTTGTAGGTGGCAAGGGCTTTTTGGTGAAGATTATCTAGGATTTCGGATTGGCTTAGCAGCGCATTTTGCAGCTCTACTCTAGCTAAATTCACCTTCTGTTCGTGGTTTTTTTTAAATTCAATGTCTAGTTGTTTCTTAGCATGTGCTAACTGGGTGTGAAATTGAACCTCTAAAGACCTGTGTTCCTCATCAAGCTTCTTTTTTGTCTCCAACTCCATTTCACGGAGCTTGTCGGTGTGAGAGTCTCTTTCTTTTTGAATGCAAAAGAGGAGCTCTGATTCATAATGGTTCTTGGCGGCAATGAGTTCGCTTTGAACTTTAGCTCTAAGGGTTGCGCTCAGATTTTCTTCGTCATGGAGACACTCTTCTTGGATCAGCTGACCTATGTACTCAGTGGCTTCCCGGAACCTTTTTTGAAAGTATTGAGATTCCTTAATGAGGCGTCCTTCAAGTTCCATATTAAAGCAGCCTTTGTAAGCCGCTAATGCGTTTTCTCGATACTTACAAAGTTCCAAGGCAAGGACTAGTTTAGAAGCATTTTTAAAGTCTTCTAAATTGGGAGTATAATCAAATCGTGGTGCCATCTGACCTTCGTCTTGAATGAAGTCCTGATAGAGTCTCTCGCCTAGACGAGCCATGATTTCTTGCCAGTTGGGTTGGTTTTTTAAAAGTTGTGCAGACATTTTCTATCTCCCTCAGAATCAACTAGGGATATTTTCACCTGAACCACAATGAGTGGGAGAGGGAAAAAAAAGCCAAGTAGTCTTGGGAGGTTGCTAAAATTGCTGCGCTTTAATTAATAAAAGTGCAAGGTTGAGATGCTGATTTACTTTGTTTTTCGGGGGCGTTTAAAAGACACTGGACGTGAGTTTGTCGTGCTCACAGCTGCCTTGGCAAACTTTTTCCGGGTCTGCTTTTGAGGCTTTTGCAGAGGCAGTGCGACTTTTTCTGGCATTTTTTGACTGATCCGTTCCAAACCGACGAAGACCTCCGCTAAGGCTCCTTTGACAGCGCAGAGGGTGTCATCCATATCGACCTGTCGTTTCAAAAGAATGGCCATGCTTTGACTCAAACTCGCGAGCTCAGTTTTTTGCTGCTCCATCCCGGTTATCAAGGGGAAATAAGCGTCTTTAAAGCTTACGGATTTTCTTAAAATCCGCATTTGATTTTGAAGAGAACTTTCTAGAATCGCCACAGCCTGGATGACCGTAGTATGGAGGGCATTTCCCTCGCCCATGAGCTCGTCTTTTAATTCTTGAGCCTGAGATTCAAGTCTGCTTACTGCGTCATCGATCGCCTCACTGCTTCGTTTGTGGGTAACAGGTGCGCGGCTCCAGGAAAGATATTCAGTGACATCGGCAAGGCGATAAATCGGCCTAACGTAGCCGTCGACGCGCATTTTGGCAACACGCAACTCTCGGCCTGAGATTTGATTTAAGCGAGAGCGTTTAATGCCAAGCAGATCCATCGCCTTTTCTGCTGAAATGGAAAAGTCTGAGGCTAGAGGTTCGTCACCACGAAAGTTGATGGTCATAGGAAGAGAGTCAGAATGTGTAAATTCGAGCATGATATCTATCTCCTTTTTACGTTATAGCGCCAAAGGTTTAACGTCGAATAGCTTTCCATGAGTTCCGGAGTGACTTGGTTTTCAAAGTAGAGCCTAAAGCCAACACGGTGTTCCCCTTCAGAGAATTCCGATAAATCAAAATTTACCGCCAAATTAACCGGGCTTTCCCCGAGGGGGAGTGCTTTATTTAAGGGGCGCTTGGCAATTTCTTCTGCGGATGCATTTTCTAAGTATAAACTTGGGCCATATCCTTTGCTGATCATTTTTGAAGAAGGTTCAATTTCCATTTGCATAAACCAATCCTTTGAAGATGTGGTGACGCTATAGGAACGTTCGACGACATTTTTACTGCTAAAAAAGCTGCTGCTACTAGATGAGGGCTCTTTATAGCTAGGCAAGCTGCTTTTCAAGTTAAGGCTCGCGGGGTTTTCGTTTAAAGCGAATCCATAGTAAAATCCAGAGCCTTTGTTTAAACTCTTAGCTCCATCGAGGGGGTTATACATAATCGCCGGAAGAATTACCGAATTTGCAAAAAAGCTTACCTCAGTATACATACCCATTTCAAAGTTAAGCCTTAGAAGCACGTAAGAAAAACTGACCCTAACGATACTTCGAATGGGGCCGATTTTATAAGCCTCGAGCTTGCTCACAATGCTTGATTGATTCACCAAAAACGTCAGGAAATACTTTAAATCAGCTTTCAAAAAAAAGCTGGAAGACTCCACAAGTCGTCTAGGTTTGCCGTCGCTTAAAACATCGATCCCCTTAACCACGAGATAATTTTTGGGATCAAAGTAATAGGCATAGCGGGAGGTTGATATTTTCGCTTGCTGCAAATTAAAAGAAACATAAGACTTATTAGAAGGTGGGGGTGGTTTGCTAAACCAAATGCCTACGTATACGGCACCTTTTTTGCCATTGGGGTGTTCCGCTTTGAGCTCGTAGCTTAAGTCAGGCGCCGCCCCTCCCCAAGAGGTAATCGGAGTTGCTTCTCCTACATCTTCACCCATAAAGGAAAGTTCATCAGCATTATCAAAAACGCCGTCGCCCTCATGGACATTTGGGCTGGCACCCTGATCTAGAACGAAATCTTCATATCTTGTCATTTCATCAAATTGAAAGGGAATGGCCTCAGCTTTGCCTTGAACGGATCTAAAAACCCTGTAGGTGTTGATGGGGTAGCCAGACAGCTCTCGCAAAGCAGCTGCTGGTAGGATTATGGGCGCTTTGTGCGCATATTGAGCCTCAGCGCTTGAGCCTAAAGCGGATCCTATTAAAAGTAGAGCAAGGTATGCCAATGGACATGATGGGAACATCTTTAAAAAAACAAAGGGCCCAGCTATGACTTTGGATGGTCTTTCCAAATTCATGTTCACCTCAAATAATTTGCAACTTATTTAGAATACTATAAAGAAAGCCTATAATAGTTAAACCCCAAAGTCCAACAACAAGTTTAGGGAGAATCCAATGGAACCATTTCTTTGATCGCCAAGTGGACCAAATAAGACCTAAGGCCCCACCACTCAAAAGTCCACCAAGATGGGCTGTGTTGTCAATTCCCGGAAAGAGAAAGCCAAAGAGTAGACCCATGGCAGCCCAACTCAGGAGAGCTTTAAACATAGGATCATCTGCTCCACTGCCCAGTAGAAAAGCTATGGCCATGCCTAAGCCGATCAGTCCAAAAATAGAGGCTGAGGCACCGCATGAAAAATGACCTGCGAGTGCAGAAAGGGTAAATCCTCCCACTCCAGTTAAAATATAAGCAGTCCAAGTGAAGGAACGTGTTGTCGTCTGCTCAATAAAATCGGTAATCTGCCTAACAGCCATCATATTGAAGAGAATATGCAGCCCTCCGCCATGAAGCCATGTGGCGGTGAAAGGACCCCACCAACGCCCCTGAAAGAGCTCGGGGCTTGAGGCTCCAAGGAGGTCAATAACGCCACCAGGAACGGACCAAATGCTCTTTATAAAGGCTGAAAAGCCACCTAATAGAAGCACCGCCAGCAACTCGGCTATAAAAAAAGCAATGGAGACTTTAATAATGATTTCGCCAATGGACTTATTAGGGGCCAAAAGGTTTGGTGCCAGGCGGGAAAAAAACTCAGAAGTCTTACCAGGTCGGGCCGTGCCACACCAGGGGCAAGTCTCAGCAACTCCCATTAGTTTTTTGCACGAGCGACACATCATTGGTCTATTCACGGAGCCACCCCAAAATTGTAATCAAATGGAATCCAACTGGAAGTGTAGCTTTTGTTTTTCGAGATATAAATAGAAATCCGAGAAATTCATATTGAGAGTGTCAGCGTCGCTAGACGGTTAACACCGCTCCTTGAAAACTAGTCAAAATAATAGGCTAGTCCTAAGTTTAAGGCATTGCGAACCCTGGTGGACTGCTTGGCTCCCACAGTAATTGCGGTAGAAGCTTCTTTAATGGCATAGGTTTGACGAATGTATTCACCCGTTAGAAAGAAGCCTGTTTTAGACATGGGAACTTCAAATCCACCACCAAAATGGGATCCAGAGCCCGTTCCATTTAAATTATAGTGTTCTGACTTACCTTCAAAGATACCATCTCCTAATTCCGAAACATACTGGTTGTCAATGGTGACGGCCTCTTTATAGAGCCCAGCCCCCAACTCAAGAAAGAAGTAGCCGCCAAAATTGAGACGTCCAAAAAGACTAGCGTGTCTCATGGCTGTGATACTAGAAAGTCTATTGACCTTAGCCGGGTCAAGGGAAGATCTTTCTGTGGTCGAAAGAGATTCTGAATATTGCCCAAATTTTAGACCCAGGGTGAAGGTGTCAAATGAGTAACCTATAAAGGGAGAGTATCCTTCTACAGAGTTAGAAACCTCTCTAGTCTTCTCAGACACTTTACTAGGATAGAGTTTAGAATTGTCGGCGGTAGTTAAAACGGACAGCCCAAAATTAAAGCCTTCTCGTCCGGAGCTTTTTCTAGCAAAGGCTTCGCTTGAGAGACATACCATGATGAGAGAGGCTAGGGTGGCAATACGTTTCATAATCAATCTCCTTTACAAAGGCTTAAGCCTTGTCCATAGAGATATGCAGGAATTGATCCGATTTTCCTTGACTTCTGTAACTATTCGAAATATATACTCTAAAATAGAGCTCCTGGTTTTTATCAAGCTTTCTGCGCTCCCTTTTTGCTTTTCAACTGTCGACAAATATGACGCCCAGTCCCGTTCTTAGTGGTGTGGCGCCGATAGAAGTGAAAGGAACATGGGAGATGGGCTCGTGGGAATCTGCTCGTAGTAACGTTCGTAGTACTACGCCTCTAAATTGGCTTCTAAAATAAGGCTATATAGCAATAAAATTGGTGCCTTAAATAAAAAGACTTCAAAGAAGTCAATGGCCTTCCGAAGAGTTTTTTACAAAGACTCATGACGGGGATTGTATGCGCTTAGACCTAGACATGCTGAATGAAAGCGGGAGCGGACCTACTTCTGGGCAATTAGTCTTTAGGCATTGTTTAAGGGTCGTTCTGGCCTGCATTTTTATGACGACCGGTCTTTCCAAGCTACTATCCGTTTTTGACATTCATCTTTTGGCGTTTCAAACATATGGCTGGCCCACCTGGGGCCTATGTACGGTGGGCTTAGTCGAGGTTTTGGGGGCTATTTGCATTCTCATTCCCAATACCACACTATTTGCGAGCAGCATCTTTTCTCTAGTTCTTTTTGGCGCGACTTTTACTCATATTTTTTCCCTGGAGCTTTTGCGTGCTTTGTTGACGGGGGCCTTGTTCTCATCGACCACTTGGCTTACCTTAAATGATCAAGGCTCAATTGCTATCGAATTGGAGCTGGATAAGAATTTTAGTCCCGAGGCTTTTGAGAAAGTTGAGGACAGCAAGCTCAATCAAGAGAAATCAGCTTGATGCCTGCCGTTTCTAGCGCTCTTTCTTCCTGTGGGATGCTTAGGGTGCTGGTGTGATTCC
>CAXNGG010000035.1:0-10624 GCA_964201885.1 Oligoflexales bacterium | reverse complement strand
TCCATCTGTCGTCTACAATTTCCACGCTCGTAGGGTCGGCATATTCAGCCTGGGTGGTCGACGTACAAGACGTTTGAAAATGCATAAAAAAAGCAGCTGAGCTTATGAGTTTTAGAATCTTACTTCGGTTTACACACACCATATTGAGTCCTCTTTTTCCTGAAGTTTTAAAATAAATCTTAAATTCACAAGTCCATGATATAATAAGGGAGACAAGATCACACCATAAATAGAGGTGATAGAGGTGAATGTGCGACAATTTCTTCTGATTGCTATATTTTTGGTCAGTCCTAGCGCATGGGGGCGGAGTATTTTTCTGAACGGAAAAGATGTTTCTTCCGCGACGGGAAAGAAGCTAGAAGGCGTTAATGTATCCATTGCCGAAAATGGCGATGTCTACATTTCAGCCCCGCAATATCAAGTCTTAGAAGAGGTGAGTTATACCCCTTTAGGCCAAGGATCAAAAGACCAGAAGCCCGTGGTCTCACCTGAACCTCGCAGCCGGATTTCGTCTTCGCTTTCCTCGTCGCTTTCCTCTTCATTGCCATCGTCCCTGCCCGATTCTCCAGCCTCAGATATTGCCAAAGATATCCCCTTAGAGGAAAAGCCAGGAAGCAAAACGAATCCCCAATGAGTCCATGGTGGGAGTATGAGTTAGAACTTGTAAGTTGAGAGCGAACCGACTTAAATAGGGTGGCTCCTACGGGCTTTGGAGAGTTCTTATGTCTTCCTTAACTGAGAGATACCGTCATATTCTAGACCGCATTGCGTCTGCCTCGGCGGTGTGCAAAAGATCTTCTGGTGAGGTGGAATGCATTGCTGTGAGTAAGTTTCAATCGATGGAAGATATCAGGGCTGTCGCCCAATTGGGGCAGAGATCTTTCGGTGAAAACTATGTTGAGGAACTCCTCCAAAAAGCGGAAGCTCTGTCTCACTTAAATCTTCGTTGGGTGTTTATTGGACAGCTTCAGTCTAACAAAATTGCTAGGCTCATGGCCTGGGCGAGTGAAATTCAAACCGTGACTCAGGAAAAGCAACTTCGCCTTATCTCTAAGTGCCTTGAAGAGCAGAAACGCCAAGACTTTCCGATTTATATCCAAGTAAATTTAGATCCCTCAGACCCAAGACAAGGACTTGGGCCTGAGGAAGCTCAGGCACTTGCTAAGAAAATCATGATAGAGTTCCCGCGATTGGCTCTTCAAGGCATCATGGCGATTCCTTCGGAAAAATTATCGAAAGAAGCAGCCCTTGACAAAAGCCCTCCAGAACTTTTTGACAGGCTATCTAAGCTTGCAAAGAAGATTGGCGAGGGCAAGTTGTCCCTAGGTATGAGCCAAGATCTAGAAGCAGCGATTGCCTCTGGCTCTACCTGCATCAGAGTCGGAACAGCCATTTTTGGAAAAAGAGAGTGAAAAGGTAGGGACAGTCTTGAAATTCAGAATTTCAAAGCTATAATATTAGAAAAATAGGGAGAATGCCACATGGGTGTGATTTTTGGCCTTTGGAATGTCATTCAATTGATTTTAAATATGTTACAAGTTCTTATATTTGCTTCTGTGATTGCCAGTTGGCTTGACGCCGATCCTAGAAATCGTTTTGTGCAAATGATTCATTCCATAACGGAACCTATTTATGGAATGGTTAAGCCCATAACAAGACATATTCCTGGTCCCATCGACTGGGCTCCTTTTATGATTCTTCTGATCATCGTCTTTCTCGAAAGGACTGGAGGATATTATTTTGGACGACCGGGGTTTTAAGCCATGAAGCAGCTAATTCTAACTTTTTTTGGACTGTGCTTTTTTGTACTAGCTTTTATAAAGGGTGAATTACTCTCCCAACTAGTTACAATTAAGACTAAAGATTTACCACTTTCTACTCTAGATCGCCAATATGTGGATATTGCGACACTCGGATACCGAGCCGCTTGGGATCGCATCATTCTCATTTGGACTCTTCAGGAAGGTGAGGCGCTGGCTGGGGGGTCTAACTCAGCTGAAATTTTTAGGATCTTTCTAAATGCCGCAAAACTCAGGCCTCATGCCCACCATCTCTACCTCTATGGATGTGGTTCTACGGGATTTAAATCGAAAAACTATAAGGAGTGCATCGATATCTTAAAAATCGGGATTGAAGTCTTCCCCGATTCGTGGTCGATGTTTACATTTCTAGGGTTATCTTACTTTCTTGACCATGACGATCAAAATGCCGCTCTAGCATTTAAAGAAGCTAGCATGAAGCCTGGCTCCCCCGCCTATTTGAAGGGTATTTACGCTAAGTTTCTTGCCACCGGCCTACTTGAGGCAAACGATGCAATTGATACTTTGAATCAGACTTTAAATGATAGCTCCCTTTCCAGGCTTCGCGAACGACTATTGAAGAAGGAGGAACCCAAATGAACCAGCCTATTTTAGTCATAAAAGACCTTACAAAAATTTTTAATGCTGATGTTTTAAAAAAGAAGTTTTGCGCTGTGGATAGCCTTTCACTAAATTTTGAAGAAGGCAAGGTGACAGGGCTTCTGGGCCATAATGGAGCTGGTAAAACGACAACGATTCGCATGATCTTAGGGCTCATTCGCCCAAACTCGGGACAAATTGAATTCCGGGGGAAGCCAATTTCTTATATGGACCGCAGGGTGATTGGGTACATGCCTGAAACCAATCGTCTTCCTCAGTCCTTAACCCCCGAAGAGGCTTTAAGGAGCCATCTCAATTGTTATGACGGTATAAAAGTTACCAAAGAGCTGATTGCAAATACACTTGAGAAGGTAGGTCTTGAAAAACATAAGAAGAAGAAAATTAAAGAGCTTTCCAAGGGATTGGGGCGCAGGGTAGCTTGGACCCTCGCAACCACCCACGATCCGGATTTCTTGATTTTAGATGAGCCCATGTCTGGTTTAGATCCTTTAGGGCGGGCTGAATTTACCGAGTGGATATTAGAGCTCAGGCGACGTAATAAGGCGGTTTTGCTATGTATGCACGAGCTCGAAATGATCGACCAACTCTGTGATGAGGTGGTGATGCTGAGTCGTGGTCGACTGATTTATGCTTCCCACAATGAAGAAAAATCTGAACGAGCCCTGTGGCATCTGTCTGTTTCAGGCATTGGCCGAGAGAGTCTTGAAAGCTTGACCAGCTCACTACCTGCGCCAAATTTCCGAGAAACCCAAGATCTTGCCCACAAATTTTGGTTTAAAGATCAGCAGAGTGGCCTTAAATGGCTTAAAAACTTGAGTTCTGAGGGTGTGTTGATTCAAGAATTTAAGGAGGATCATTCGCTGTACCTAAATCGACTTCTTGCTATGTATAAAGGAGATGCACCATGAAGCAGGTATTTGCCATTGCCCAAGAAACTTTTTTATCTCTTAAAAGAGATAAAATCTTTCAACCGCTTTCGATCATCATTGCAGCTGCGGTCGGAGTTGCCATTTTTGCAGCAGATTGGTCCCTCGAAAGTCGAAGTCAGGTCTATCACGACATTATCGTATTCATATTCCAGGTGTCAGGCGCTTTTATTTCCATGATTTGGGGCGTGAAGATCATTTCCGATTCTAAACAAGATGGCTCCATTGAACTCTCCATGTCGCGCCCCCTGCCCAGAAGCCAATGGTTACTGGGGAGGATGTTTGGGTTGTTTTTTAGTCTTTTGGCCATGTCTGTCATCACGGGTCTTATTTGGCGATTAGGAGCGGTTGCTTGCGATATTGAAACGAATACCCTTTGGTTCAGCATAGCTCTAGCCCAGACCACTTTGCTGTGGTTCATTACGGGCTCCGTGGCTATTTTTATGAGTTCTTTTACTGGGCCAGGAACCGCTCTTTTCGCCTCTATTTCTATCTGGATTTTAGGACTCCTCAGCCGGCCCATCGCTACGGGCATAGTGGGCAGCTCTAGTCCGGCAGCGAAGCAGTTTACTGAGTTTTTAGCAAAGATTTGGTCCTTATCTCCTCTCATACCAGAGTCCCATGGCACAATTATCTCTGTTCTCGTTCGTCAGCAGACTGCTCTCTATGCCTTAGCGATTCTCTCGGCATTTTATTTTATGGGCGCTGCCTTTGCGCATTTTAAAGATATAAATTCATAGACAATCCATGTGAGAGCTAATGTTTTTACAGATTTTGTGGGAACCTTTTTGCGGCAAGATGCCTGGATAGTAACCGAATTTCCAATGTCTAGCTGTGCTTTAAATGACTACCTTCAAAGGCCTTTTTAGGAACGCTCAGGTTTTTGGCTAGGATTCTAACCTATTTTGCCATTAACGAAGCATTCCCATGTTTAAAGATTCTCGCACGGGGGCATGCAAAATACTTTTTTTTATAAGAGTTTTTTGGGGGTCGCTATAAAGTTTAGGCATTCCTAGAGTTCATTCCTAATTAAAGGTGCGCTAAGTTTTCTATGGCATGAAAGAACGAAACCAAAAATTTTGTCCTAGCCACCTTGCTTTGGAGTCAAAGGTAAGAAGTCACATGAATAGGTCACAGGTAATAAAGTATTCCTCGTGTCATAGACAGAGGGCTCTATTAAAGTTCAATTCCTTGGATTTGAAAGTTAAGGGCACTCTTCCCGAATCCTTCCAAGGCCATGGGCAATAAACACTTTATTGATCAGGCATCGGAGGGGTTTGTCACGTTCAAAAACCATTAAGAAGTCATGAACGTCTGTGTACTTTCTGGCACCCTTAATAGTCTGAAAAACATACGAACGAAATAGCTTTTGGGACTGTTCGCTAGAATTTGTTTTAAGGAGATTTTGGTACAAATCATAGAATGTATTAGCGATGATAAGGCCTTCGTCATGAAACTCCCCACGGTCTTTTGGGTAGCTTTTAAAGATAGAGATATCTCTGATAGGCTTATTGTCGCGTTTTAGGTTAGTTCCAATATCTGGTTTGAAAAATACGGCAAATGCCACTGTATCTCCAAAACCTTCAGAAAAGGCCCGATCCTCGATCCCGCCTGTAGAGTCATCTAAACCATGTGCCCACTCATGGGCGACGACATCTGCCATATTGCCGGTGTTATTGCAGACTTCTTTTCCTTGCTGAAAGTTAATGGTACCAGCATTGGCACCTCCGGTATCTTTTCTAACATAGTAGGCGTTGCACTCATTGTCTTCATTTACAAAGACCTTCACCGGGTTTTTAGACCATTCTGAAAGATCTGGGTCGACTGAATTTGCAATTTTTCTGAGTTTAGAAAGAGTGTGATAGACGGTGCCGTGTGCATAAAATACGTCGTTTTCTGGGTTGCTTGCACCTTGATAGGAAGGAAAAGTCAAATAGGGAATGCCGTTTTTGTCTTTAGATTTCACGGTAAAAGCAGAAAGTTTAAACTTGGCGTCGGAACTGGAGATATCACCGACTTCGCTGCTCAGGCCGTCAAACTTATAGGCCCCGTCCTCAACATCACCATCGGGAGTGGTTTGGATAAGGCAGCCAGACTTGGCTGAGGTCAGAGTGCCCAAAGAATAAGGCAAATCTAATAAACCTTCCTTGGCGTTTCTTTCAAACCCTCTAATGGTTACTGGTATGCTGACGCTAAATCTGTCAGAGAAAACCTCGGTCATTTTGCCGGTACTGAGATCAAATTCAATGTCAAAGGATTCGCTGTTACTATAGTTAGACTTGACTCGGCGCGTGGGAGTGAGTTGATAGCCATTTGGCGATTCTTTGACGCGGTAGTAGGTTGAAGATTGAATGAAAGGACTTTTAAGAACGTCTTTCATCATATTTTCAGCGTCGATGGTTTTATAGGTTTGGGCTGAGACTTGAGCTTCGGTGAATCCTTGGTTTACGATTTGCACAACACGGCCATTGACCAGCCTTACGTCAAAATTAGCGTCTTTGACGAGAGTGCTATTTATGTAAACATCATACTTTAAAAACTGAAACTGCCGATTTAGAATGGATGCGCTAGAATTAAGTCTAAGATTTTTTGACGATAGCTTTAATAGGTCGATGTTTTGGTCAATGAATTTGAGAACTGCCCTAGAGGTTTCAGGCAGATCAGACCCTATGCGGTAAACTGGTAATAGTCTGGGGGTTCTATACTCAACAAGTCTAACAGCTCCAGAACGCCTGTCTTTCCAAACAGTATATTCTGAAGAAGGTGTGTACATCAACTCAGGCCGTAGGACACTTTCTTGAAGAAGAGCCTTGGTAAACAAAAGGGAATTGATTTTAGGCGGAACCCCCAAAGAGTCAGCTAGAAATGCAAAGCTCTCATTTGATAGAAAAAAAGACAATACGAGACAAGAGAGGATCTTTCCTTGCCTGTTTTTCGCTTGGAGGTACCATTTATGCATTTTACTTCCCTTTGTTTCGGGCAAACTTAGATTCCAAGCGCATTTTAAGCTTTTTACGTTCCTTTTTTGGGGGAGTCGCCGCAAATGCTTTTTGAATGGAGCCTTGAGTGAGGTCTTATTTTATGAGGCTCAGCTCCCCCGGGTGGCAATAGGACTTCCTCTAGATGAGAAATCATCCTATGGGTAGCCACCAAAGGGGGCCGGGCGCTGACTTAAGCTTCGTCCCGATGGATCCAAGTTTGGTTATTAAATGTATGAGTCATTCTAGGGGTTTTAGCTCTAGCTTCCTGGACGCGGACTTCGGCGATATGATTGGATGCCTCCCAAGTGGGAATACTCTGTGCTGCAGAAGTCTCAAAGACATGTAATAAAGTATCGTAGATGCCAAGGGCTTCACTTAAGGCTTTATCACGATTGTATCCAATTAATTCGTGACAAACATTAATAAGACCGCCCGCATTAATGACATAGTCTGGAGAATAAAGAATTCCCTGGTCCATAAGCATAATGCCATGTTTCTTTTCTTCGAGGAGTTGATTGTTGGCAGCCCCCGCGATAATTTTAGCTTTTATAGCCGGGATGGTTTGATCGTTTAAGATACCGCCAAGTGCACATGGAGCAAAAACATCAACGTCAGCCCCGTGGATTTCAAAAGGATCCATGAGTTTGGCTTTATAGGTGTCAGCAACGATCTTAGCGGCGTCTTGATTGATATCGGCTACCACAACTTTGGCTCCGGCTTCACTCAATTGGTGCACCAAGCTTTTGCCTACAGCACCAACACCTTGAACCGCAACGCGGACGTCTTTTAGGGAGTCGGTTTTTAGTTTGTACTTCACAGCGGCTCTAAGTCCAGAAAAAACGCCAAGCGCAGTTACTGGCGAGGGGTCTCCTGAGCCATGGGAAGACGAAGTCACACCAGCTACATATTTGGTCTCTTTAGCGACATGATTTATGTCATCAGGTCTCACATTCACGTCTTCTGCGGTTATGTAACGACCATTAAGTCCCTGAACGAACTTACCAAAGGCTCTAAAGAGTTGTTCAGATTTTAGCTTTTGAGGATTGCCCATGATAACAGCTTTTCCGCCACCAAGGGGAAGGCCTGCTACGGCAGCTTTATAAGTCATCCCTCGGGAGAGTCTAAGGACATCCGTGATGGCCTCTTCTTCGGTGCGGTAGTCCCAAAATCTACAGCCACCTAAGGCAGGGCCGATGCTGGTGTCGTGGATGGCGATGATCGCTTTTAAGCCAGACTGTGGATCACTACAAAAAACAACCTGCTCATGCCCCATTTCCGATGCAATGGTAAATATACCCATAAATTTTACCTCATAGATCAAACCCAACTTCTATTGCTAGGCCTGAATGTCAGAATATGACGCCACCATATAGAAAAGTGCTCCAAAACGCAACTTGAACAAATTTAATAATAATTAATAAAAACAGGTAGTTAGGTAGTTGCTGGCTTTAAGAGCAGTAATCACTTGCCTTTTCGGCGGCCCTGAGATTAATACACCCTTGTAAATTTCCTCGGATTCTTATGGGAGGCATTGAGGGATATGAACTACGACGTCATAGTGGTGGGAGCCGGACATGCAGGATGCGAAGCTGCTTTAGCAGCGGCGCGGATGGGTGTTAAGACTCTACTCATCACGATGTCAGTGGACCGAATTGCGGCTATGAGCTGTAATCCAGCTATAGGAGGCACCGCGAAGGGGCACCTCGTCAAAGAAATCGACGCTCTGGGTGGTGAAATGGGCAAAGCCGCAGACTTTGCCGGTATCCAATTTAGGGTTTTAAATCGCAAAAAAGGTCCTGCTATCTGGTCATCTAGGGCTCAGACAGATATGCATCAATATAGCCTCTATATGAAGAAGATCATCGAGCGTCAACCCTACCTTCATTTAAGGCAAGACACCGTTGAGGCTTTGATTTTAAGTGAAGACTCCGGTTCACCTCAAGTTATAGGCCTCGAGTGTAAAATTTTTGGCCGCTGTTTTGCAAAATCAATCATCCTAACAACCGGGACGTTTCTTAATGGCCTCATTCATGTAGGGACTACTACAAAAATTCCTGCGGGTCGATTTGGCGATAGCCCATCCATTGGATTGGCATCCTTTATAGCTCAGTTTGGCTTTCGGGTGGGTAGACTCAAGACGGGAACCCCCGCGCGGTTAGACGCCAAGACGATCCGCTGGGACCTTTTAGAAGCCCAACACTCAGATGAAGACATCATTCCGTTTAGCTTTGACACCGAAAAGATCACCCAGCCCCTATTGCCTTGTTACATAACTTATACCAATGAACGAACCCATGAGGTCATTCGTAATAACTTATCTAAATCGGCTATGTATGGGGGTGAAATCGATGGCATTGGCCCACGCTACTGCCCAAGCATCGAAGATAAAGTTGTTCGCTTTGGCGATCGAGAAAAGCATCAGATTTTTCTGGAACCACAAGGAAGGGATACCTGCGAAGTATATCCCAATGGGATTTCCACGTCGCTACCCATGTCTGTCCAATGGGACTATATAAGAACCATTAAAGGTCTTGAAGATGTAGAGATCATTCGGCCTGGCTATGCCATTGAATATGATTTTGTAGATCCTACGGAACTTCATGCCACTCTAGAAACTAAAAAAGTAAAATCCCTATACCTTGCTGGTCAAATTAACGGCACCACCGGTTATGAAGAAGCTGCCGCGCAAGGTCTTATGGCTGGAATCAATGCGGCACTTTATGTCCAAAATAAAGATTCTTTTGTGCTAGGCAGACAGCATGCCTATATCGGTGTTCTTATCGATGACTTGGTCACAAAAGGAACTTTAGAGCCCTATCGAATGTTTACCTCAAGAGCGGAGCATAGACTCTACCTTAGAGAAGATAATGCCGATTTGAGGCTTTCTGAGCTAGGGAAGGCTATTGGGCTTTTGAGCGCTAACAGCTATGACAAATTTTTGATTAGAAAAAATACAATTTCAGATGCTTTAAGATTTATAAAGACTACCGCCGTCGGTGATATCGAAGTGCCCTCAGACTTTCTCTTGGACAAAGACAACCGCGGCACCAAGTTAGAAAACGTCCTAAGACGTCCAGATATTGATTTCAGAGATCTCATTTCAAAATTGGACTATTTTAAAAACCTTCCCGCGAGTATTTTAAACCGCTTAGAAATTGAAACTAAATACGCGGGATATATTGAACGCGAGAAGCTAAGTATGAAATCGACAGAATCCTTAGATCGAATCAAAATAGGGCCCGCGTTTGATTATTCGATTATTTCTGGACTTTCTACAGAAGAGATCCTTAAACTCACATCTGCCCAGCCTGAAACCTTAGGACAGGCTTCTAGAATGCCTGGAGTTACACCTTCTTCCATTCAGATTTTAAGAATCTGGCTAAGTCGAAGAGGCAGCCAAGCTGCCAAAGAAATTGATGTGAATTTGGCTTAACAGACGTTTCGAATGCCTTTCAATCTCTTGATCGAGATGGTGCGAGGCAGCGACTATTTTAATAAAGGTTCTCTAAAATCGGCTTTAAGCTTCTATTTTGGTCCCAAAAACGCTTTAGCGGAATCTAAGGTGGACTTTCTTTGCTCTGGGCTCATGGTTTTTAAATGATTTAACATGCTAGCCACTTTTTCAGAATCGAAGCCTGGTATAGAACTTGCCAAAGACCTAAGTTTCTCAGGATCCATGCCAGACAATTGACTCATAGCAGATTCTAAAAAGTTAGGGTCATTGAGACTCTGGGCAAACTTTGGGTCGCTTAAAATGTCCTCATTACGCGTCTTGGCCACTGAAAATACCACCTTGGACCCTACGATCTCTGAATGAACTCCCTCTTGGCTCAGAAGATCTCGGACTTTATTAAAATGAAATCCTTTTTCATGGGCAGCGTCGTAAAGAGCGTCTAGAGAAAAAGAAACGGATTTCGCTGGGAATCCATTCTTTGTTAAATTTCTAAAAACAATTTCAGCCATTTCTTGGATACGGAGATCTTTTTCCATTGGAAAACCTCATCACGAGTTAAGGCCACTTTTTATGCTTAGAGCGTCAGATGGTCAAGGATCCTTTGGAGAGTCATTGGTTTCCTTCTAGGCTAGTGGTCTTTGCGGCGGGTATAAGTGATAAATTGTGAATACAAATCGGTGCCCTTATTTTGGGCAGCAATGAGGGGCACTCCAATGGGCTAAAGTGGGTGCACCTTTTAAGTCTGTCTAATTAAATCACAGTCTCTTTTTTTTCAATCAGGCAAAGGGCTTTAGGGCTGCCGAGGAAAGTGCAGTGGCGCTTATCTATCAGACCAGATACCAT
>CAXNGG010000034.1:0-10737 GCA_964201885.1 Oligoflexales bacterium | reverse complement strand
GAGGGTCTCTGGTCTAAAGGCATAGCGTCATTGAGAGCTCGATTTGTGTCAAGAGTTAACTGATCAAAAGACGAAAGAGGCTCCGGAGCAGGCAGGCTCCCTGCCTGTGGGGCTTCTTTTGCTGGGTTTGGATTCGGTGCGTATGTCTTCGGGTCTACTGAGGCGATAGTTTGGGGCTCGGGAATTGAGCTCAAAGACTCTTCAAGAGCGAGATTCGGGGCTCTAGGCTCTTTGGCTTTGGTTGCGGTCGGCTGCGGTAGCTCAGCGAGTTTTGATTTGAGCTTCACCATGTAGGTCCAGAAGTCGGTTTCTAACATAGATTTGGCGAAGGAAGGGATGCCTTCAGCGGAGCCGCTGGGAAGCGCTGAGTGAGACTTTCTTAGGGAGTAAAGGATTGGTGACAGATGTCCTGTGGCTCCAGGACAACTAAATTTCTTTTCATGGCTCGGGTCTATTTTTTTTAAGCTGTAGCCGTCATTTTCCTTAAGACCTGCAATCAATTCCCCAGATTCCAAGCCGAAAACCGAAACTACATAGTCATCAAATGGCATGGTGTCGAGGCAAGCGGCGTCTTGACTGATATGCCATAAGGATTGGGTAAGTCCATCTGCCGTGAGCATCCAAGTCTGATCCCCTGCAAAAGCTACTTTTATGGGATCTGCATTTTCATCCCATTTCAAGGTCTGAATCTCATTCGTATCTCGCTTCCAAACTTTGACTTTGAAACGGTCGCCAAGAAGTGTTTGCTCTGAGACTTTAAACCAGATTTCGCTAATCGTCGAACGGCCTAGTTTTGGGTCCAAAAGGCTCTTTGTGCCTAGTATATTCATGGTTTGGGGAAGCGTATATTTGGCGCTGCAGTTTGGTTTTAGATAATAGACAGACTCCGAGGCGAGGTTCTTTTTAATGTCTTTAAGGACAAGAAAACAGAGCCATGTGTTTTCGCCATGCCACATAGACCAGGCAATCCGATCGCCCGCGTCAAAAAGTCTTTCAACACCTTTAAGAGCGGCAATTTTCTTCCATTTTCCTTCCGGTGTCCTAGCTACCATGATATCTGGGGAGTCAAGGTCACTGGCTTTTTCTTTGCTCTGCATCAAGACTTCTACGTCGCGGGTTTCAATTTTAGTTCGGTGGCTTAGTCTTTGGGCTAAAGAGGTATTGGCATCGCCCACCTTAACGGCCCAGTGGGTATCTGAGTCAAACAAGATCTCTTTCCCTTTTGGAACGCCGCTGCTCGAGGGGGCCTCGATGGAGGCTTGATTTCCTGAAACCTCTAAAGAATGAAGATAAGCGAGTTTAAGCCGAGGTGATTTAGACTCCGTGAGTTGCTTGGAAAGTCGGTGATTTTGCCAGAACGAAGTAGCTTCATTTTTGTATTCCTCCCAGAGATTGGCGCCGTTTTCGCCTACTTGATTTTCCAGGGCTCGATCAAAGGGCATAAATCCGTTAAAAGGCAGAACCGCCCAAGGCCAAAGCCAAGGAGCAGAATAAAATCTAAAGTCTTTTAGAAAAGCGGGGAGTTGATTTTGAGTGGGATTCTTGCGAATGGCTTTTAAACTTAACCATCTCACAAAAGAACCAACTGTGGGGTACCCTTCCTGAGCCCAATTTCCGTCTGAATAAAGAGCATGGAGTTTATCATAGGATGGCCAATGGCCACTTAAAGCGTGATATCGCTCATACATCATCTGAGTTGTAGAGCGCGACGAGACGGACAGAGTTTCTGCTAAGCCTTCAATGTACCATGACGGCATCCAAATCAGGTTAAGGGTAGCGCCAGGGGGCCCAAAGATATTATAGAAATGGAGGTACATCGTCGAGTGGGTGTACTCGTGCCAAGCCAGATCCCTTTCAAATTGTCCCATGGTTTGGAGTTCGACTTGATCAAATATCCAGTTAGCAAAGGACGCATTTGACGTGACAGCAGAGCTAATCACAGGCAAGGGTTTGCCCTCCCGATTTTTTTCGAACCAAGCTTCAAAAACCGGCTTTGCCGCCTCAAGTGAGTTTAAGATCATAGGGCCCTCATGCTTGCCCCTGGAGTCGACATAAATGGAAAAATCTTTCGCCATCATTTGATTGTATTGGATGTGATTTTGAGAGATCCCGAAATTGATCGGTAGAGCTTCCGATTTAGGAGCCCAGAGAAAAACCAAGACGAGATAAATGTAGATCATTTTCTAGCCTCGAAGATTTTTCTGGCTATTTCAAGATCATGAGGCGTGTCAATGCCAAGGCTCGAAACCGCAGATTCTACAACCAAAATAGACATCCCCCCTTCCAAAGCGCGAAGTTGCTCTAGTTTTTCTGCAATTTCTAGAGGTGATGGTTTCATGGCGACAAAGGTCATCAAGCTGTCTTTTCTAAAAACATACACCCCTTGATGTTGAAGCCAGGTTTCAGGGGCCGAATCCCGATAGTGGGGTATGGGGCTTCTTGAAAAGTAAAGTGCTTTGCGCTGAGCATTAATGGTGACTTTTACAATATTGGGATTTTCAAGCCCCTCTGCTCCTTGGCGCTTGAAGGCTAGGGTGGCCATGTCTGCATCTGAGCTTTCAAATTCTTCCATAAGCGTAATCAAAGTTCCAGGGTCAGCAAAGGGCTCGTCACCTTGAAGATTCATAATAAAGCCTTCTGGAAGACGGCTTGCAACTTCAGCGCATCGGTCAGTGCCAGATTCATGGTCCGGGCGGGTCAAAACAGCTTCTATACTTTCTTTGAGGCAAAGGCTTGCGATTTGATCAGAGTCCGTGGCCACGACAATTCGAACGCCTAGCTTGGCTAGGGGGGCTATGTTTTCTACGACCCTGATGATCAAGGGTTTGCCGTGAAGATCGACCAAGGGCTTACTCGGAAGCCTTGTGCTATTAAGTCGGGCAGGAATAAGGACCAACCAAGGATGTTTCATACATACTCCGCCAACAAAATTTTGCAAGTTTACTCGAACTATTTTAACATGAAAGCAGATTTTCTACTTTTTGTGGTACTATAGACAGTATGTAACTTCTCTCGGGAGCCAAAAGATGAGCCTAAGCCCATCCAGTCTTAGCTACTATTTAAATGTACTTTGTCCCTTATCTGACAAGTTGTTTCAGTTTTCCCATGCCTGCCTTCTTGAAAGAGAGGCTGCACTTGAATTGACTAGGAGCACCTTTAGCGAAATAGCTGAAAATCTGCCAAGTCCGGGAGATGGCGATACAGATCTAGTAGCATTGATTAGAACCGCTTGGAAGAGGTTGGATCGCGAGACCCAGCATACTGCACCAAAGTCAGGACATAGGATTTTTCAGGATGTTTTTTCTAAGATGAGTCTGGAGAGTCGTGCGGCTTTGATCTCCATTGATTTTTTAGGATTTGACGAAGAACAAGCCGCCTACGCCTTGGGCTTGGATGAGGCAGACGTTTGTAAAGCACTTTCTGTGGGCCGCAAAATATTAATCAATGGAAATTACTGAGGGATGCGAATGAGGACAAATCTTTATCAAAGCATGAGTGATGATGAGCTTTTCTTTAGTCTTGTGGATCGTTATGCTGCCGGTGAAATCCCTGCAGAGGTCTCGTCAAGATTTGATGCTCTGCTTCTACGGCCCGACTACAAAGACAAAGTAGAAGTCTTTAAAAAGGCCCATGGGAAGCTCCAGCTGTTGATGGACGGCTTTTATTTAAATGAAGAGCAAACTCTTGAAATTAGAAGCTTTGCCCAAGGAGCCTCTAATATGACAGAGGACGAGCAACAAGGAATCGATGATATTGGGAATGCCTCCAAAGTTTCTGGCATGTTGCGATTTCTGATGTTTATCACTGTATTTGGCCTTGTCATTGGTGGAGCTATTTGGAAGTTTGCTCCGGAAAAGCACGGGAAATTTGACGCTCTCTATTACTTGTCCTACGAAAGTACAGTTTTAGAAAATGACCCAGCAGGGAGAATGGATCTTGTTACCGATGATCCCTCTGAGTTGGACAATTATTTCGCGAAATATCCCAATCTCGGCTTTAAAGTTGACCTACTTGCTATGCCTTCGGGATGGACGGTAAAAGGAGCTACGGTCATTGACTACGATTTCACTAAAGTGGGAGCTGTGCTTTATGCTCAAAATAGCGGATCTGATCAGTTAGTTCAGTTTGTTTGGAAAAGCAAAAAAGGGGATTTGCCAGTAGCTTATGAAGGCAAGGAAGGCAACCTGACCTATGCGTCTTATACCAGCGAATCAACAAATCTTATCTCTTATGGCAACGGTGATGACACAAGTACGCTGCTTGTGGGGCGGCTTTCTGCGGTGCAGATGGCGAAAATTGCAGCTCAAAAGCGTTAAAATTAAGTTTGCTTCGGCGCGCCGTTGCCTTTTTTGTAAGAGTTAAGCAAGTCTCAGCGCATGGGGTTTCTAGAAGCCAGGATCGACGCTGGCTATGGAAGGCTTTACGAGTTTTGAAGTGGGACCAGAAGTCTAGAGAAGCAAGCGAGACTAAAATGTCGATAAAAGTTTAATAAGCCTCAATAACGCAGCTATAGACGATAGAATCGACGCAGGCAGCCTCGGAATGCTGAGTCACTGCGAATCCTATAGACCCTTCAGGCTCTTTAAGGTAGTTTTAGAGTCATGCAAGAAAGCAGAATTCTCTGGTGAATGTCATCGTTCCCTCTATCGATAGAGGCCTTTGAGCCAGATGATTCATGTGAAACATTTGATTTAACACCCAGTTTTTTTTAAGATACTTGGGATTTATGCTAAGGAATTAACTGAAATTATATGAAACCGCCAAAACGTGAAAGAATTCTCGTCATTCAATTGCGGCAGCTAGGTGATATATTGCTCACAACCCCCATTCTTAGGGAGCTAAAGAAAGCCAAACCTGAAGCTGAGGTGACTTTTTTGTCCCATGTTATGGGCCGGCTTGTTGTAGACGGTAATCCCTATATGGATCGCCATTTGACTTACTCGGATACTATGTCTTGGCGAGAAGAATTAAGTCTCATTCAAAGAATCAGAAGTTTCAAGTTTGACTATGTTTTAGACTTTATGTTTAATCCAAAAAGTTGTCTTTATGTGTCACTGTCAGGTGCAAAAAAGAAAGTTTCCTTTGAGTCTTCTCGGTCCGTTTTCTTTGACAAGGTGGTTCCACGGGGAGGGGGTGCCTATATTGTCGATGAAAAGTTTAGAATGCTACGGGCTATTGGGATTTCGCCCACAAGTATTTCTTTAGATTTGCCTTGGGACGAGCATCATATTGCGCCCACTCAGCAACTTCTTAAAGTCGATTCCTTTGCACAATCCAAGTTGCGCGTTGCCATGTCGGCGACCCATCGCCGCGACCATCGCCGCTGGCCCTTAGGGTCCTTTAGTGAACTCGCCGTGCGATTGATTCAACATTGGGGAGCAGAGATCGTTTGGCTTTGGGGGCCAGGGGAGGAATCCCTTTGCGATGACGCTATAGGCATGACACCGCTTCCTACATTAAAGGCACCTAAAACTAGCTTTAAGGAGTTGGCGGCATTAATTTCCAATTGCGATTTATTTATCGGAAGTTCAAATGGTCCGAGCCATCTTGCCGTGGCAGCAGATATTGTCAGTTTGCAGATTCATGGACCTACTTTAGCTTCCAGCTGGTGTCCCATGACCTCAAAACATCACGCGATTCAATCTCATGATGGCACCATCCATGGTCTGACCACAGATGAAGTCTGGTCTGAGCTCGAGAGAATGAAGGATTTTATTTTTAACGAGTCAGATGCTAGAAAGAAAGTCGGCATTAAAACCAATTGGAAAGCGTAGAACTATATCATTCCTAGGGTGTTTTTTTTATCCAACAAAGTTTTTTATTTAGCTCGTTGATTTAAGTTTTTACTTCCTTTGTTGTAGATTAGATGGAACTCGATTTACTAAATTTTTCTAATCTGCAGCCCTTTCAGATAAGACGACTCGGGAAAGGTCAGAAGGATGGGATGATCTTCAGCCTGCATGAACTTTCCAACAATTTGCCCATTACAACCCGCTTCAAGGGCCGCTGAAAAGATGATTTTTTGAAAAAGTAGATCATCCATGTGACCAGAACAACTAAAAGTTGCCAGGATTCCCCCTGGGTTTAGGAGATGAAAGGCGAGGCGGTTAATATCTTTATACCCCCTTGCTGCCCGATCTAAATCATTCTTGGAATTCACGAACTTAGGTGGATCGAGAATGATGAGGTCGAATTTTTGGCCGTCTTCCTTTGCTTTTCTGAGGTATTCAAAAACATCAAGCTTTAGGGACTGATTGCCCTGAGTGATTTGATTGGCTTCTAGATTTCTTTCCAGCACTTCAAGTGCTTGGGCGCTAACTTCTACTGATACCACTTCGCGGGCACCGCCCAATAAGGCGGCGACCGAATACCCTCCCGTATAGGAAAAGCAGTTGAGCACCCGTTTTCCGCTGGCAACCCGCTTCACCTCGGCCCGGCTTTGTCGTTGGTCTAAATAGAATCCTGTTTTATGTCCAGAAGGAATATTTACTAGAAGATTATAGCCATTTTCGATAATGAGTGTCTCTGAAGTTAAATCTTTTCCAAATAGAAGTCCTGATTTTTGTTCCAAGCCTTCTTTTTCTCTAACGGCTTCATCGCTGCGATCCCAAACCGTTTCTGGTTTTAGCATTTCGACTACTAAGTCTAAAATAATATTTCGATAAAACTCCATGCCTGCCGTCAAAAACTGGAGAACGATCACGCGATCGTACTGATCGATGATTAAGCCAGGAAGTTCATCGGCTTCACTTGCCACGAGTCTACAGGCTGTGTTTGCGGGCGTTAAAATATGCTGGCGGCGGGCAAAAGAGCGAGCGAGAGCTCCATAAAAGAAATCGCGATCTAGTTTTTGATCCAGAAACGACAGTATTCTTAGGGCAATTTGAGACTTGGGGTTGTAATAACCCATTCCCAAAAAATCGCCCTTTGCCGATTCAATGCGAACTTCCGGACAAAATCCATCGGGTGCTTTAGAAATGGCACCTGAAAATATCCATGGATGCTTCCATATCGCATTTTTCTCTTTACCTGGCTTAAGCTTTACAAGCATGACTGACCTCTCGATTGAGAGTGAAGGCATACACCGAACCCGTCTTGAAGCCAAGGGCTTTTAAGTCTTATCCAGAGGTTCTAAAATTAGTTTTAACTCACTGATTTCATAACGAACAAAGACAGATTCAGCCCGCCCCACCAGCCACATCCCAGCTGGCGCACCCTTTGGCTTTTTAAGAAACGAACGTTGGGTAAACTGCACCTCCGAGGCCTGGGAGGCCCTCGCTTTGGAAAAATGGATGGCGAGGATAGCACCTTCGCGAATCAAGGAAGGGCTTAGAGTTTTGTGCTTTAAAGATTTAGCTGGCAAAATGACGTGGGATCCAGTTCCTGACGTCACATGGAACCAATAGTCATTTCCTTTAGCTTTTTTGCATAAAATATCATTTTCCATGGCACCTTTTCCGACAAGAAAGACCGCCCCATCTTTTCCGTAAAACTCATGAAACGGCTTTGAATCCGAATCCTCTAAAGCTTGCTTTTTCTTCTGCAACTCGAGTGGAATTTGAAATCGTTTATAGATCGCTTCCAAGGACGTTGAGTTCACCATGGAATCAGAAAGTGTGGCAATGGTGTCCCTCAGGGCCTGGTATTCGCTTTTTAGCTTTGCCAAGTGAAGGCTGCCAATTTCTAGGGACCGTTCCATTTTCTTTAGCTTTTTGTACAAAAGATCTAGATTCTTTCCGGGACTTATCTCCGTGTCTAAGTCGATTTCAAGAGTATTTCCAGTTTTTTCGCTGACGAAGGAAAGTCCAGAAAAAGGCGCTTTAAGAGTGCCTAGCTGAAGGGCTAAATAGGAAATTTTCTCTTTTTGAAGTGTGATTTCTAGGTCTGAAGAAACTTTAGGATCCGTCTTTAAAATGCTCCTTTGCAGGGTGCGGGCTTTGCGTTTTAGGCGTTGAATAGCATGCCGGTATTCGGGTCTGAGGTCATCATTTGTTGTTTTGTTTTCAGCTTTTTCAGAGACCAGGGAAAGAGGAACTACTATGGGTGAAATTGCTGGAGAAAAAGTCATGGACTTAGTGAAGATACCCTTTGAAGACATGCGAACTAAAGAGCTGCTATTGCAAATAAAATGCAAGATCGGTGTCGAGCCTCTTTCAAAACAAAAATAGGCGTATTCAAGGGATTCCCCCTCAGTGATTCGTCTGATCACCAGGCTTTTATGGGAGTCTGTTTGGGATTGACCGATAAGAAGGCCATGTTTAAGATGTTTTTTTACGATTTCAGAGAATGCGCTGGTGGGTTTTAAGTTGGAAGGTTTAGTCGTTTCTATGGAAAAATTGCCATTCGTGGTATCGGCAAATAGATAGGCTTTTCGAGGCCCTTGCGACCTGGAGCCTAAAAGCTCCACAACGATATAGGCAGATTGGCCTTGCCAGACTCGCCCCGTTCGCCAATGGGGGGTCTCTTCATTCATTTCTTGGCGCCTGGTCGGAAGGAAAATCGTCATTTCTTTCAGTGGATGTGGAGGGAAGGACTTTTTTGACTGGGGTTTCATCGGGGCCGGGTGTCAAGGTTCCAGATGAAGAATGTTTTGGAAGGGAGCCCATGGCTGGAGGGTCTTCCATGGAATCTTCTGGTGCTTTAGATTCCATAGGACTTTGGAGTGAATCGGCTTCCTTTGATTCTTGAGACTGATTTATAGCTTTAATAGAGGTTTCACTTTTTGGGTCCAAGGTTCTGGTTTCATCAAGATCAGAGTCGTCCAAATCATTGATGGGGTCAATTTCTGACTGCTCGTCTTTTTTCTCATTTCTAATGTCGTCGGTGTATCCAAAAATAGGTCTGCCAAAATTTCCACTAGCCATGGTTTGTCCCCATTGACTTCGTGTAATATACCCTCCGAGCAGCATCTGCTTTAATATAAATTTAAAACGTTTTTGGTTGAATAGACTCAGATTTTTTTGCTTTAAGCCTTTTGACCACTTATTGGGAGCAGGCAATACTAAAGCTAGGCTGACAGCTTGAGCAATCGTTAGTTTTTCGGGAGGAACTTTGAAATAGGCCTTACTCGCTTCTGCAATACCATAGATGCCGTCGCCAAACTCCACCATGTTGATGTACCACTCAAGGATTTCGTTTTTGTCTAGACTTTGTTCCAAAAGCAAAGCCCCGAGGGCTTCACGTACCTTCCTCACGTAGGATCTTTCGTAACTGAGAAGACCAACTTTGACCACCTGCTGAGTGATGGTGGACCCGCCGCGCATTTTCTTTTTGTTCTTTTGGTTATAAGACCACGACTTGCGAATGGCTTCAAAATCAAGTCCTTTGTGCTCATAAAACTTCCCGTCTTCTGCGCTTACAAATGCAGCCAAAACATGCTTGGATACATTTTGGGATGGTGTCCAACCGGGGTGCCCAGGGCCGACTAACTTTTGAAATGAAGTGCTGGTAGAGAAGATGTATCTAGTTTGGTTGATAGTCCCAATGTTAAAAGCGGGGGTAAATGGGACAAACCAAAATAAGAAAGCTAGTATTCCCCCGGCTAACCCGTAGATGATTTTTTTTCTAAGCGACATCGCTGCTCTAAGTCTCCTCAGTCCCCTAATTCTCGTAATTCATTTATATTATGGCATTTTTTTGGGCAATTGCAATCTCATCGAGCTGGCGTCCCTCATAATTTGCGGTGGTCGCTTCTGTGTAGGCTTTTTTACTACCGTTCGACAGAGCAGGGCGGCTTTCCACAAGAGTCCGTTTATTTATACAAATTATCATGAGATGCGCGTCGCGTTTGTTATTGACGACTCAATTTTGATTCTACCCCATACTGAGTTTTCGTGTGCGCTTTGGAATGAAGAAATTCTTGCGCCACTGGAGCCTATCTAAGAAACGTTCAAAATTTGATGACCAAGGCCCCTAGCATGATGCTCCGCTGATCCACCAAGGGGGAACGGGGGTTACGATCTCGCGAAGTGGCTGGTGGGGCGTAGGCCCTGCTCTGAAAGAGTCCCCATGATGAACAAAATAAAGCGATGGGGTTAGCGAAGGGTGGTGTTTTGATCGCTTTGGCGATGCCAGTTCTTTGCGGCGAGCAGGAGGGTTATGAATGGTGGCTAACCCTATAGAAAGGTATGAAAGAAGCGGTTGAGATCTGTGAAGAAAGGATCTAAAAAGCAACTATAAAACATAAATATATGCAAGGTTGAGACAATGACGCATAGAGGCAAAAAAAAATACCTGTATGTGCTTTTCCAAATCCAGGGGACCCGCTGAAATATGGTCCTAAGATCACTGCACGCGAAGATAACTGGAAGGGCAATGTTGATGGAGCCGGGTCGCTTCTACTGAAAATCTATGCAGTAGCGATGTTCTTAAATCTTTCAAGGTAGGCTGTGATAAAGACTTTTTTAAAGGAAGGTGTTGATCGTAACTTAGTTGTGAAATAGGCAAGGAAGGCCAGCCGGATTTATTCTGAGAGACATTTGGTCATTGGCTAAATGATAGGGGCCGCAAGCCCCTAAGAGTTTAATGATTTGGCTAGCCATAGTGCATCTAAGCTTTTTTGTTCCCATTTCCGACAAAAGAGTTCTAGGGAAAGTTAAAATTTTGTCAAGACTTCCTGTTTGGTTCTATATATTTAGTATTTTTAGCAATTTTAGGCGTGACATCCTAAGTCTGCGCGAGAATGCGGAATTTTCCCCTAAGAACTTTTCCCTTGAGAAATTTCACTTAAAGCATTTC
>CAXNGG010000033.1:0-10778 GCA_964201885.1 Oligoflexales bacterium | reverse complement strand
GAGTGTATAGCATTGTCATTGCTGTAGGTGGGGTTTCCGAAGATTTGTCACCTTGGGGCGGTGCCACAAGAGGTGGGTATGTGGCGTGGAGCGCTCCGGCAAATGGGGTTCCTGCCGCCTTTACCAATCTAGTCGATAAAGAACTTATTTATAGTTGGGGCGAAAGTGCAGGAACCTCTGATGCAACGGCGATGACATCCGGAGTAGCCGCCTTGTGGCTTTCTTATCATGGTCGAGACGCCCTAATGGCACGGTATGGAAGATCGAATCTCTCGGAGCGATTTAGACAACTTGTCGAAAGGGAAGGAGTCCGACGCCCCCAAGGCTGGCCAAAAACCGGCTATGGAGCAGGGATCATCGATGCCGATAAAGTTTTAGCGGCAACGCTCTAAAGTGAGACAATAGGAGCTAGTCTTTTGTCCACCTAAATAAATATCCACCTAATGAGAGACAGAAAATACCAATACCTGCCAACACGAATATGTGGGTGGAGAGTTGCGCCAGGGTTGCTCCCTCTGACATCACTTCGCGCATGCCTTTGACCATATGCCAAAGAGGCATCACGTGAGCCGCTTGTTTTACCCATTCCGGTGAGCCTTCGAGAGAAAACCAAACTTCAGATAAAAACATCATGGGATAGGTCATAAAATTAAGAATGCCATTGACCAGCTCTTCGTTGTCTAATCTTGCTGCGGCGACCAGTCCTATGGAACTTAAAGCAAAACATCCGAGCATATAGATAAAAAACAAGGTGAGATAGCTTCCTTCTGTATGAAACGGCCTAATCAAATGACCTAGAGCAAAAACGAAGACACCACTAAAGGCCATGACCACCATTCTAGAAAGAGCCTGAGCAGCAAGGTATTCCACGGGTTTGACGGGGGAAGCCTTAAGGCGCTTTAACACGCCGATTTTACGCTGTCTGACGATGACCCAACCCACACCCCAAAGAGCCATCCAAAGAACGTTAGTGGCGATAATTCCTGGAAAGAGCCAGTCGACGTAAGTGACTCGTTGTCCTGGGATGATGTGTTTTGTTTTATCAGAAACCAAATGAACGGTTTCTTTTAAAAAGACGGCTTCGGCTAACTTGGATTTCGGAGAGGACTCATTGATGTAGTAGTCGTTTGGAGCTATAACCAAGTCTAGGGCATGAAACTCCAATTTTTTGAGTGCTTCCTCCAAATTCGGAATCACGACTTCCTCAAAAGTCGAGCTTTCAAATTGGGTTTGTACGACAGCTACTTTAAAGGTCGAACTTTCGCCGACTTTGAATAGGTAGCCAAAACCGATAACCATCACGATCGGGAAGATAAAAATCCAGCCCAGTGAGCCCGGGTCGCGGTAGAACTCTTTATTTCGGGAATTAAATAAAATCCAAACTCTTCGTAAGCTCATGTTAACTCCTGAGGGCTTTGCCGGTTAACGATATAAACAGGTCTTCAAGGTTAGGTTGTCTCACATGTAGGCCATCTAAGGGGATGTGAGCATCTGAGAGAGCACGTACAACCTGATCCAGTTTCTTTGTAGAAATTTGAAGTCTTTGGCCGAGAATCAGGACGTTTTCACTAGGGAGCAGCCTTCTTACCTTGTCGGCTGTGGCTCCATCGGAAAGTGGCATTTCTACAATGACTTCCGGTAGGTGGCTTCGAATCAAGGTTCTGGGCTCGCCCTCGGCGATAATGTCTCCATGGTCCACGATGACGATTCTATCGCACAGCGCCTCAGCTTCATCCATGTAATGGGTTGTTAAAATAATCGTAGCACCGGCTGCCTTTAAGTTTGTAATGATATCCCAAAGATGTCGTCTGGCCTGAGGGTCAAGGCCCGTGGTCGGCTCATCGAGAAGAAGAATTTTGGGGCGATTGGACATGGCAATTGCCAATAGAAGTCGCTGCTTTTGACCACCAGAGAGTTTTTCATGGTAGCGATCGGCGAACTCTTCAAGCTGGCAGAGTTTGATCAGCTCCGGGACCGGAATCCGCTCGGAATAAAGTCCTGAAAAGACCTCTAAGCATTCCCGTGCGGTTAGTCGAGGGAGAAGGGCCGTCTCTTGAAACTGCACCCCAATTTGCTCCCGCAAAGCCTCTGTAGGTGGCTTTCCGAAATAAAAAACCTGTCCGCTGTCTTGCTTTTGAATCTGTTCGATAATTTCAATTGTCGTGGATTTTCCTGCTCCGTTGGGCCCTAATAGCCCAAAACATTCTCCAACTTTAATTTGAAAGCTGATATTTTTGACGGCAGCAACGTCGCCATAAGATTTGATGAGGTTCTTTACTTCTAAGGCGAACATAGGGAGTTCCTTTCTACGTGTTGCATGGAGATCCTTCCATCGAGGCAGCGTAACACAACTTAAATCCTATGTAATAGCGCATCGGTGTTTCGATAGGAAAACGCAAATATGGATTCTTGGGGGTTAGCGCCAATACTTGTTGGAAACATGGAGCCGTCTACCACAGTGAGATTTGCTAGGTTTCTAAATTTACCGAAGCTGTCTAAAACGGATTTCTTGGGGTCCTCACCAAACGGCAGCCCCCCCATGACATGAGCTGAAAAGAGTTTTGCGGCAAATAATTCCGCAGGCAAGTTGGGGATCTCTCTTTTTGCGTCCGACCATTTTGAAAAACCTTGGGAACTGCTGTGGATCGGCAATACAAACTTGGCACCAGCTGCAAATTGGATTTCTGCCATCTGAAGCCATGCCCGCTTAAATCCTTCCCAAAGGTAGGGCGGCACTTGATAATCAAGCACCGGGCTGCCGTCAGATCTGAGGTGTACTTCACCGCCTGGAGATTCCTCATGGAACCCATCACGCATCAAGGCAATCATATTGGAAATGAATGGAAACTGGGTCATCAAGTCAAAATGAGCATCGCCGTGTCCCCTGACTACTTGAGAAAGTAAAATAGGCAGCATAGGTGCGGTCTCAATTTTAAACCCGACAGGATCAGTGGCGGGGTTGTTTTCTAGAAAATGGTCCGTATATACAGACTGGGGGGCTCCGGAATTTGCAAAAATAGCCTCTTCAGAAAGTCCGGCACTGACATTTACCGGGTGGATAAACGTTCTTTTTCCAATCAGTTTGTGGGGGTCAGGAGCCTCTGATCGAAGGAGTAGGGCAGGACTTCCGATCGATCCAGCGCCAAGAATATAGTGCTTGGCGCGAACAGATACCTTAATTTTTTTCTCCTCATTTTTCACCATCGGCACACAAGTCAACTCGCTGATTTGATCACCCTTAAATTGAAACTTTAGGGCTTTCATTTCTGAAATAAGCTGCGCTCCGGCATCTAGCGCTTCTGGTATTTTTGTGACAAGGGTAGACTGCTTCGCATTGACGGGGCACCCGACGCCGCAATAGCCGAGATTGCGACATCCCTTTACATTGCGTTTTATGGTTTGCCATTTTATACCAAGGGTCTCTAGGCCTCGCGCTAACATCAAATTATTGGCATTAGGAGTGACCTCCCAGGGGGTGATCGAGAACTCTTTTTCTACACGCTCAAACCAGGGAGATAGGGTCTCTGTCTCTATGCCCTTAACGCCAAATTCAGCCTCCCAATGACGTAGGGTTACCTCAGGGGTTCTAAAACAGGTTGCCCAATTTACAGTTGTTGAGCCTCCTACCGAGCGACCTTGAAAAATTTGAATCGCATGATCTTTGGTTTTTCGAGATCCCGATTCTTGGTAGAGATCAGGATAGGCTTCTGATTCCAGCATATGGAAGTCTTTTTCGTACTTAAAGGGGCCTTCCTCAATGATGGTGACCCGGTGTCCTTTTGCAGAAAGCATAGCTGCCGCAACAGCTCCACCAGCTCCAGAGCCTACTATACAAAAATCGGTTTCAAGGACGGTATCCTTTTCAAAATTCTCGCCACGTGCCACATTCCATCTCGCAATATGGGGACCAATGGGATCTACGATCATAAATAATCCTCTTACAGTATGGGGACACCAGGATAACCAATTTTTTGCCAGTAAATAGGATTGGCATACCATGTGCCTAAAATGAGATCTCTAAGTCCTTCATAGGCGTTTCGTCTAACTCCAAAATATGACCTAGACCACTCTACTAAGGCAGAATCCAGCTCTTCTCGAGAGCATACTGAAAAGGGAGCCCAAATGCCGGTGAGAAGAAATCTTGTAACTCTGTTGTCTAGCAAATCTAAGAGTAAAAAAACTTCCTTCTGGGTGTAGCGGGGTAGAGTGGAAATAGTTTTCTCAAAATCCCTAAGATATCCCTGAAAGTCCTCACTGCCATAGGCGCGCAAAAGCTTGGGGCCAAGAAAACTAGGCAAAAGAGCCGTTAGGGAGTTTTGATGGGAAGGGGTCAGGGTTCTATGGGGATCTTCGCTAGAGAAGATCCTTTCTGGCATACAGCTGCCTAGCATCCCTAAGAAAGTCCCTATGACACTGTTCTTTAAAAAAATGCGTCGCTCCATTTTAACCCCCGTGCAGGGATTATCTCACAATTGCGCAGCGGTGGTAACCTCATAATTTCTTGGTTGTTTACTTGATTTTAACGAATTCCTAGAGTAGCGGCTTTCCCAGTGCCATTTATGTTACAAACCATATTAGAACATGTGCTCTTTTCTTCAGTTGGATCGGTCAGCACTTCCATGTACATCGATCTACTGACTTTTTCTTGAGAAAGCCTATCTTGAAGGAAAGAGTGCCATTAAGGGGGTGAGTTCCAAAAAGGGAATTTCCAAAAAAAAGCCAACTCTATAGGGAGTTGGCTAAAGAACATTTTCAATCCGCTGCTGTTTTCTGGTAGCGAAGCCATCTTGGTTGCCGGTGCTTTGGCAATCTAAGCTGGCTTCCTACTTGATCCTTATTTAAGAAGAAGCGAGCCTACAGCATTTTCGCCTGCGCACTTAGCAAGAATTGCGCCTTTGGTGCCGTCAAGTGCAAGGGTCTGTGTTCCAGACACATTTGTTTTAACGAGCTTATTGCTTCCTTCAATCTTAACTCCAAAAGAAATCACTTCCAAGGAAGAGCAAGTTGCGGGCAATGATAAAGACGCTTTTCCACTAGTTACGGAAATGGCAATTCTTGCCGAGGGCGCCTCGCTCTTGTCACCGGGGGCGGTGTTAAATTAAATCTCTTCAAGATTTATGAAATTGTCGCCGTCTGAATCTATAAATTCTATGGCGTCGAAACCTTTTCCTTGTCCTAAAACTTCAGCGTTGAAAGATTCTCCGTAGGAGTTTCTGGGGCCGCCGCCGCCAGCAGAATTGTGACATAGGGCGCAACTCTGGTTGTCCACAAGCTTCGAAGTATCGATGCCGTTTGCGTTATAGTGCTCTCCAAATTGCTTTATAAATACTGGAAATGCAAAAGAGGTTGAGCTGAGTAGTGTGCTCAATAAAATGGAAGTTATAGGTAATTTTGTGATCGACATAGAGATTTCCTGCTAAAATTATGAAGTATTTAAAACCTGCCAAGACCTCTCTATCTCGCTTGAATAGATTGTGTCAATGATATTTAATACAATTTAACAATAGTGTTCGGGCTAGGAAGAATACCTAAGTTTAGGCAAGGCTAACCCGTTGTTTTTTGAAGGTTCTGAACTTGTCCTCTTAAGGGCGTCGCCAATTTGGCGCAGCGATTTCTGGGGGCTAGGTGGTTGCAGGTTCGTCCTTAAACGAAGATCTAAGAGAGATCTGGTTGCTTCTGGCTCTAGTGTTGGAGTTCACTAGAAACTAAGGGTATGCCAAGCAGTTTTTCATGACCAAGGAATCCCTTGATGGACACTTTGGAACGGCTTCCCGGAATGAGTCCTTCGCTAGCTGTGGGGCTCGCGATATTTAGGTAGTTGGTGGACTTCCCAAGGATTCGCCCGTCTTTATCGAAATCCTTTTCCCAAAGCACATCTACAGTCTGGCCAATGAATCTCGTGTAAAATTTTTGTAGGGACTTCGTCGACCATTCGCGCATGATTTTAGACCTCTCTTTGATAACTTCAGGGTCTAAATGATCTGGCATTTTGAGGGCGGCAGTATTCGGTCGCTTAGAATAGGGAAACACGTGGAGCGAGGTTAGCTGAACGTGTTCTACAAATTTCATGGTGTCGTTGAAGTCGGCTTCAGTTTCTCCGGGAAATCCAGGAATGAGGTCACAACCTATAAAGGCATTTGGGAAAATATCTAGGGCTCTCAGGACGGACTCCTGGTAGCGGTCGGTGTCATACTTGCGATTCATCAGTTTTAAAATGCGATTGCTGCCCGACTGAAGAGGGAAGTGGAAATGGTCACAGAATACGTTTTTATGACTTCTCATGAGGTCACCTAACGGCTCACTAAATTCTGCGGGCTCAAGGGAGCTGATGCGGATTCGAGAGGATCCTGCTATTTGAATGGTTTTTTCTATAAGATCGACAATGGGAGGGATTTTTGTAGTTCTATAGACTTCCAAGTCCTCGCCATAATCTCCAATATGAATCCCTGCAAAGACAATTTCCTTTGTGCCAGCATCTACTAGTCGTTTGATCTCCTCTAAAACAAGGATGGGAGCAACGCTTCTGGAGCTACCTCTCGCATAAGGGATCTGACAATAGCTGCAAAATCCATTGCAACCATCTTGGACTTTAATAAAGGCTCGCGTCTGTTCTGAAGTCGCTTGATCAAAAAGCGTGAGTGAGCTTTTGAAATGACTTTGTCTATTATTGCTGACTTCGCCCACTCCTTCGGGTAATTTACTTTCCAGCTGCTTCAATTGCTTAGGGGTTTTAAGCCCCTCATGGACAAGCTCCACAAGGAGTTCTTTGGCTTCATTGGGAACGACAAAGTCGACCTCATGAAGCTCCGCAAGTTTTGCAGAATCAATTTGAGCGTAACAACCTGTGACCACGCGCAAAGAGTCTGGATTCGCCCTGTGGAATTTTCTTAGGTAGTAGCGCGCTTCCTTCGAGGCATTCTCTGTGACGGAACAAGTATTTATGACAGTAACTCTAGCTTCTTCCGGGTTGTCTACAATGCGGTAGCCAGACTTGCGAAATTGATTTTCAAGGGCGTGGCTATCATAAGTGTTCACTTTGCAGCCGAGAGTTTTTATAAATACGCTATCTTCCAACAAGCCCAGGCCCTCAATTTAAATTTCCATACGGTGTTGCTCAAACCCAGATTTTCCTAGGAATACAAGCCTCGGTGCTTACTACTTAGTGAATTCTGTCATGACTTGCAACTACTTCCAATAAGGAGTATCCTGACTGGCATGTTGAAACGATCTCTCTCCACTTAAAGCTAACAGGTTGGTTTTTATGGAAAATCTAGTGTCTGAATCCCAAAAGACATCAGCTATTTCTTTTTTTAAAGACGTTCAAAATAGACTCTTGCAAAAATTTGAAGACGTCGATGGTCGGGCTAAGGCCGAGCGTAAAGTCTGGCAAAGGCCAGAAGGCGGCGGCGGTATTATAGGCGTTTTAAGGGGCTCCGTGGTTGAGAAGGCTGGGGCTAATTTTTCTGAGGTACATGGAGAAAACTACCCGGCCCTAGAGGAAAAATATAAAGGAATGCCGTTTTTTGCGTCAGGTGTTTCCACTATAACTCACATGATGAATCCTTACGCACCCATAGGACATATGAATGTTCGCTTGATTACGGTCGGGGACACCTTTTGGCTAGGCGGCGGAGCTGATCTCACTCCGTTTCTTCCTTTTAAGGAAGATACAGAAGCCTTTCACGAGTCACTCAGGAGTGCCTGTGCGTTGCAAGGGAGCGATGCCTATAAAAAGTACTCAGCTTGGTGCGATGAATATTTCTACATACCCCATCGCCAGTCGGTTAGGGGAGTGGGTGGGATCTTTTTTGACCATTTAAAAGGTGAGTTCGACCTGTTGTTTCCTTTTGTAAAAGCCACCGCCAATGCCTATGTCGAAGTCTTTCCTATGATTTTAAATAGACGAAAGGCGATGAGCTACTCGGAAAGTGAAAAAGATCAGCAGTTGTACTGGCGAGGTCGTTACGCTGAATTCAATTTAGCCATTGACCGTGGCACTAAGTTTGGACTGATGACGAATGGAAATACGGAAGCAATTTTTGTGTCTTTACCCCCTGTCGTGAAATGGTGAGGTTCTATGTTTGCTGATTTTGGCTTCTATTTGCTTTTTCTTTGTTTTATTTTAAGTATCTACGGCTCTATTTCGGCTTTTTTTGCGGCTAAGACGAGGCAGATTCGTTTGTATCGCTCGTCCAAATATGCCGCAACAGCATCCTCCCTTTTTTGTATTTTGGCGGCGATTTCGCTTTTTTACATGCTATTTCAACGTGATTATTCCGTCATGTATATTTACAAGAACAGTTCTAATGACCTTCCTTGGAACTATACGGTTGCCGCTTTTTGGTCGGCGCTGGAAGGGTCCCATTTTTTATGGCTGCTGATGCTCTCGATTTATTCAACTATAGCTTTGTGGACGTCTTCTAAAAATAATGAACACATCATGCCTTGGGTTTCTTTAACTCTTCAAGCCATTTTGAGTTGGATGTTTTATTTAGCGATTTCCTATTCTGACCCCTTTCTCAAAAACTTTCCCTTGCCTCCAGATGGCCTGGGTATGAATGCCCTCCTCCAAAATCCCTATATGGCGATTCACCCCCCGACGCTTTTCACAGGTTATACGACCCTAACCATCCCCTTTGCCTATGCGGTAGCTGCTCTTTGCTACGGAGACATTACAGAAGGCTGGCTCAAGTCCGTGAGACGATGGGCCTTGTTTGGCTGGATGGCGCTAACGGTGGGAATTATACTTGGGGGGCGTTGGGCCTATGTCGAGCTCGGTTGGTCAGGGTATTGGGCGTGGGACCCGGTCGAGAATTCCTCTTTTATGCCCTGGATTTTCTCAACCTGCCTTCTTCATTCCTTGTTGGTTCAAGAGAAGATCGGCCACCTCAAGCGTCTGTCTGTCGTGCTAGCATTTCTAGGTTTTTTCTTCAGCTTTTTTGGAACCTTCATAACCCGGTCAGGGATTATTTCCTCCGTTCACTCCTTTGCTCAGTCTTCCATAGGGCCTAACTATTTAGCCTATTTAGTTTGTCTTTTGGTAGGCATGACGATTCTTTATGCGGTCCGAGCCCCGACGCTTCTTCCTCCTGATACCGATAAAGCCTGGGGAGTTTCTAAAGAGTCTGCCTTGATGCTGACGCAATTTTTATTGGGCACTTTTGCTCTCATTATTTTTATTGGGACCATCTATCCGATTGTTTCTGAAATGATCACCGGGGCTAGGTTTAATGTCCAGGCTCCGTATTTTAATACGTTTGCACCCTGGATCGGTTTGCTTCTTGTGGGTGCTATCGCGGTAGGGAATCTTTTGCGCTGGAAAACTGGTAAGTTTCTCGGGGGCTCTAAGATTCTGATTCAAGCTATCTTTTGGTCTCTTCCGGTTTCTCTTGTCTTTGCCTATTTGGGGCGAGTCTTTGAATCGGGAGGATTTCGATTAGGCATTCAGTTGGTGGGTATCGCCATGGTTTTTTGGGCGGCTTTTTGTCTAACAGCGGACTTAAGCATGCGACTAAAAACGTTGAAGGGGAGTTTTAGGCTTCTTTGGCAACGCAATCGGGCCTACTTGGGGGCCTATGTGGCGCATATTGGTTTTCTCATTGCGATTCTTGGGTTCCTCGGCAATTACCGAGGCGTAGAAGCTGTAAAGACCCTTAAAAAAGGCGAGAGCACGGAACTCTATGGCTTTCAGATTAAGTATGAGGGATTTGATATTCTTCAGGAGCACAACGCAACGATTTATGGTGGTATTCTGTCTGTTCATAAAGATGGTACTGATGTAGGTACGCTGATGGCAGGACGTTCCAAGTACCCCACAAAACCTGAATTGCTCCACGAGGTCGGGCTGCTTAGTAGTTTTTGGCACGATGTCTATGCGGTGATGCCTGATTTTGATAAAGCGACTCGCGGCGAAACCGCGACCTTTCAAATCCACATCAATCCTACAGTTCGTTTGGTTTGGATCAGCTGCGTGATTATGGCTCTTGGTGGCTTGATCGCTTTGTTGGACCGCTCTCGGGGCCTAAACACCAAAGATCATTTGGAGGCGGTAGAATGATGACGAGGACGTTTCTAGTAACAGTAACTATGAGGGATTTTTTGTTGGGCTCTTTGTTTGCTTGCTTGTTTGCTTCCTTAGGGTGGAGCTCTTTAGGTCTGGCAACGGCGTTAGAGGAAGATCTGACTCCCGACCAAAAGATAGAATTTCGTGATATCTCGAAAGATTTGCGCTGCCCGACTTGTACAGGTCTCTCTATTTTGGAATCCGACGCTCAGTTTTCTATTCAAATGAAAACAGCCGTCAAAGAGCAAGTTTTAGCCGGTAAAAACAAGACGGAAATCATGAGCTTTTTTACGGAACGGTATGGACTTTGGATCCTTCGCGAACCTCCCAAAAAAGGCTTTCACTTGATCGCTTGGGCTCTTCCACTGTCGGCCATGATATTAGGTCCTTTTCTCTTATGGTTCTTTGTTTGGAGACGCCGCATTACAGCAAAGACAAAAAGTATTAGGTCAACCGCAGATATTCTTTCTGAGCTGGATAGGATGATCGCAAGCGAGAAGGCAGGAACGTAATGGAAAAAACCTTGGCAATTTTAGTTTCCTTGTTAGCTGTTTTAGCTGTCGTTTTGCCTTTTTTTTGGGGTCCTGGCGGGATTCTAGCGGCGGCAGCCACGGAAGATGATCCTAAAGTTTTAGGAGACGCAAAACTTCGCATTGCAAAGCGCTGGTCGAAGGATGAAGCCGCCTTCTTAAGGAAGGAGATTTCTAGCCGAGAG
>CAXNGG010000032.1:0-7500 GCA_964201885.1 Oligoflexales bacterium | reverse complement strand
CGAGTTGCAGACTCCAATCCGGACTGAGACAGTGTTTTTGGGATTAGCTCCACCTCACGGTTTCGCGACCCTTTGTTTCTGCCATTGTAGTACGTGTGTAGCCCTGGACGTAAGGGCCATGAGGACTTGACGTCATCCCCGCCTTCCTCCGGTTTAACACCGGCAGTCCTCCCAGAGTGCCCAACTTAATGATGGCAACTAAGAGCGAGGGTTGCGCTCGTTGCGGGACTTAACCCAACATTTCACAACACGAGCTGACGACAGCCATGCAGCACCTATCTCCTTGTCCCCGAAGGGAATACTACATCTCTGCAGCTATCAAGGGATGTTAAGTCCAGGTAAGGTTCTGCGCGTTGCTTCGAATTAAACCACATACTCCACCGCTTGTGCGGGCCCCCGTCAATTCCTTTGAGTTTCACTGTTGCCAGCGTACTCCCCAGGCGGGATACTTAATGCGTAAGCTTCGGCACTCAGAAGGTTAACTTTCCAAACGCCTAGTATCCATCGTTTACGGCGCGGACTACCAGGGTATCTAATCCTGTTTGCTCCCCGCGCTTTCGCACCTCAGCGTCAATACACCTCCAGTTGGCCGCCTTCGCCTCCGGTGTTCCTGCACATATCTACGCATTTCACTGCTACATGTGCAATTCCACCAACCCCTAGGGTATTCAAGATTTCCAGTTTCGATTGCAAGTCCGAAGTTGAGCTCCGGGATTTCACAATCGACTTAAAAACCCACCTACGTGCTCTTTACGCCCAGTCATTCCGAACAACGCTTGCACCTTTCGTATTACCGCGGCTGCTGGCACGAAATTAGCCGGTGCTTCTTATGCAGATACCGTCAGATGAATAAGGTATTAGCCTACTCACCCTTCTTTTCTACCGAAAGAGCTTTACAACCCAAAGGCCTTCTTCACTCACGCGGCGTTGCTGCGTCAGGGTTGCCCCCATTGCGCAAGATTCCCCACTGCTGCCTCCCGTAGGAGTCTGGGCCGTGTCTCAGTCCCAGTGTGGCTGATCATCCTCTGAGATCAGCTACGCATCGTAGCCTTGGTGAGCCGTTACCTCACCAACTAGCTAATGCGATATAGGCCGCTCTCTAGACACAAGCTTTAAAAGACACTTCAATACTATTCTCTTAAAAAGAAAATACTACTGAAGTGCCTCAAAAGAGGCCTGCTTTAATCCGAAGATATTATGCGGTATTAGCGACAGTTTCCCGTCGTTATCCCCCATCTAAAGGCACGTTCCTATATATTACTCACCCGTGCGCCACTCTACTCATTCCGAAGAACTTTCTCGTGCGACTTGCATGTGTTAGGCACGCCGCCAGCGTTCGTTCTGAGCCAGGATCAAACTCTAATGTTGAATCCGTGCATCAGTATGTTCTACTGACTTATTTATTTTTTGACGGTTACAGGTATAAATACCTGAAACCAGCACAACGATCGTCATATTTAAATGACTTGTTTGCTATTCAGTTTTCAAAGAGCTTCCCGATTAGGGTGGACGCTTTATACATCCTCGTTTCAGGTTAGTCAAGAAAATTGTTGATCTTTTTTAGGGATCTTGATTTTGCCGAGCTAAAGATAACGAACGCGATTTATAGGTATTTGATGTGGTTTGGTCAAGAGGAAAAATACACTTTTTGTAATAAAATCTTAACTAGCTGATTTTACTTGTCCATTAGAGCTGTTCGAATCCGCAACTTCTTCTGGGGAATCAAAGTGTTGCAAAAAGACATTACGCTCTTCGCTCATAGAATAGAGTTGCCAAGAATAACTCAGCAGGTCTGAAGCCAACGCGTTTGTGTGGGTTGAAGAAAGCCTTCGCGAGGCATCTACCAGAATATATTCCAGAGATATTCTAAAGGCCCTTATAGACAACAAGAGATGCTCAATGCGCTGCATGGCTCTGTCGTCAACAGACAGCGCTCCCATCATGGCAGAAAGAGGGCCTTGAAGTGACGTGTCAATACGACTTAGTGCTTCCATATGCTTCGCATAGCGACCACCAAATCTTAAAATATTGCGATTAAAAATATCGGCTTCACCGCCTGCCTCTTCCGCATGTCCCTCTAGGATTTTATCAGCGATTTGCTGAATTTGAGTAAAAAGCTCCTTAGTCTCTTTGTTTGGGTTAAAATACGCCTCCTCGAGAGACTTTTCCGCCTCTGATTTACTTTCAGCTGATAGCGCATTGATAGTTTCGATTTCAGACATAACGCCAGTTACAGTAACCTGAAGGGTGCTTTTAATCCCGTCCAACTGAACTTCAAGCATCGAACAAAATTTGTTAATATAGTTAATCAAGGTACTGCTTGCTTTTAAGTATTCATGCTGCGTCATAGTTTAGCCACTCCGTGTTTATCAAATTGCCCGTTTTGTCAAAATGGAACGTTTGAAAGATGGAAAGCAGGCCATCAGGCTTCATCGCCTTCACAAGCCTGCCTTTAGGTCTCGCTTCTTCAGCTTCCTGAATCGCATCGCGACCTCCCCCAGAAGTCGACATAACAACAGGAAACTTAGACATGTCTGTATCTTTTGAAGTCGCGGTTACCCTTTCCAGTCCAGTCATAAGTGGCATATTTCTGTCGCGGATAATCGCCACCCCGTCTAGATTTTCTTTTAAAACTGAGAGGCCATTTTTTCCGTCGCTCGCTTCAACCACCTGGTAGCCACCTTCCGATAGATTAAAGGCGATTTGGTGGCTAATCGTCTTAGGACCGTCGACAATTAAGAGTTTCTTATTCATTGCAGCCTCTAAGAAAATACTTTTTTAAAGTCGACGCGTTCATCTTCCATTGTAAAGCTCTTAAATACTTGCTCGTTTAAGTCTTTGATTACCTTTTCCATCAACTCAACGCTTATATTCTCATGATTTGAGTAGATCTCTTTTATTGCTACCTGCAAAGCAATGCTAGCTGCCCCAACATGCTCAAGTCTTTGACGAACCACGTCGTCATTGGAAACCAGTCCAATAATGGTAAATACCGAAGTCCTTATCTTGTCATCGACCTGACCCAAAAGCGCCATGTCTGACTTTAATTTATTTCCGGCTTTCAGCATGGATTGCCCCATCTGTTCTTGAAGCCTCTTTCCATCCACCCGGGAAAGCTCACTTTGAATCTTTTCTTTGGCGTCGACCGCCTTAAATTCTCCGTTATCACCTGAGAGTATTTTATCGGCGTTTCCCGCTTCCTCACTACTGGTATCACTGATTAGCTCGACTTGCTTCATAACATCTACCACTGCGACTTCCATCTCCCGCTGAAGGTCCTTAAGATGGTCTGTCAGCATATGAGTGTAACTCGCCAGAAATTCCAGGAATTCTTGCTTAATTTGATGACTAGATAATTCCCTGGGAACCATTCGCATTCTCCATCGCATCTGTTTTAGACGTCAGATAAAGGTTAAAATCTCTTAGGCATTCGGAGATTAGAGTTGGATTCTTTAGGCCTGTGAACGAGACCCCCTAATACTATTGGCTTTTTGAGGAAATTATTCGTATAATATTCCTTTTAAAACCTACTACTTGGACCAGATGTGGAAAAAAATCAAATCTCCCGATCACGCCTGGAATCCTTTATAAACCTAATTGACCCTGCAGACTGGGATGAAGGCATGGAACTTTACCAAGAAGGCCGGGTAAAGAATGTTAGGCTCATTGATCCCATGGTTTCGGCTGATATTGTTGGTATTGGCGATAAAAAGCTTGAAGTTAGGCTAAAAAAGCACCCTTCCGGGACTGTCATTCAATGGGTTGAGTGCTCGTGCAAAAAAAATAGAACTTACGGACAGTATTGTGAGCACATCGTCTCACTTTTAGTGCATTTGGACCGTGAAAAAAGGGACTTCTTACTGTCTCTCGACCAAAAAATGGCTTTAAAGCCACCCCCGCCAACAAAAAGACCCAAAGGTCCTGACAACTCGGCTTTAGAGGCCAAAGAGTCGCTTGGCAATAACTTAGCGATTTTGTCCTTGATTGAAAAGTCAGCTGTTACAAAGGCTGCGATATCAGGACGAGGCCCCAATCTTAAAGTGGAGTTTGAGGTAAAGGCAAAGCAATTAGACCAGATCGAGCTTAATCCAGAAGAAGCGTTCGCTCTTTTACTTAGAAGAAAAGATGTATTAGCGAAAACAAAGCTTAGAATTTTTGAGACTTTGAATGAAACCTGTTTTATCGTAAAAGATACAGGTTTTGATGAACTTCACGTAGTAAAAGCCATAGCGCTTCCCGAGGAATTGGCAAAACTCATAAACCTAAGTGATCCCCATTTTGCTTCGGGAACTTTCTTTACGCTTGACGGCGATGAGGAGCAGAAAACTTTTTTATGTCTTGATAAGGGCGATATCGCTTCTGGACATAAAGTTGTTTATATCCCCAAGGTTGGCTATGCGCCCATTTCTGCCGAGGGGCCCTGGAAAGCAACAGATCCCAGCAGGTTGATTACAGGAGACGAGGTCCCCCTCTTTCTGTCCTCAAAAGCTCGGATTTTTAAGGGCATTGGAAAGGTCTGGTTTGACTTCAAAGTCACACCAGAAATGGTCATCGAACGCCCGGAAATTAATTCGATAGCAGCCAGAGATTCCTCAGATGGTTGGTTTTACCTGGCACCTGAGTACTCAGTCGGAAAGTCAACTGTTTCGCTTTCGGAATTGTTGATAGCCATTCAAAAAAAGAAGGGCAGCTATCTTAGAAAAGATAAGGTGTGGATAAAAATTCCAGAATTTTTAAAAGAATTCAATTGGCAATTGGATTCTGACAAGACGCATCTAAAGCTTGATAGCTTGTCCCTTTTAAGACTCCAAGCCAGTGTTGGTCATTTTGATCAAATTGCAGGGTCAAAGAAGATTCTAGATCATATCTCCAAGCGCTCTAACTATATTGAATCAGACGATTTCCCTTTAATCTCAGGCTCTAAATTGTCTCTTCGCCCCTATCAGACGGATGCTTTGCAATGGATGTGGTGGCTATATACAAACAACTTGCATGGGCTTTTGGCTGATGACATGGGCCTAGGCAAAACTCATCAAGCTATGGCTCTAATGACAGCCATTCAATCGAAGTCTCTAGATGGCAAACCAAGATTCTTGGTTATTTGCCCTACCACTGTTCTTGATCACTGGCAAGATAAGTTAGAAGAGTTCTGCCCAAATTTGCACTCGATTAAGCAGCACGGTTCGAAAAGAGTGGCGCAGATGAGCAGTCAATTCACTAGCGGAAAAGTGGTGCTCACTAGCTACGGAGTCCTGCTTCGTGACTTAAAGCACATTTCGCAAATCAATTGGGATTTGGTCATTTTAGATGAAGCCCATTTGGTAAAAAACAACAGCACAGAAACCTATAAAGCTGTATGCCAAATCAAAGCAAAGATGCGCCTTTGTTTAACCGGCACTCCAATGGAAAATCACCTAGGTGAACTTAAGGCTATATTTGACTTTATACTTCCAGCGTATCTCGGATCTGACGACTACTACCGAAAAAACTACATGACGGAACCTTCCATACCAGAAAATATTGAACGGCTTCAGCGCCTCATTCACCCATTTAAAATGCGCAGGACTAAAGATCAAGTTTTAACTGATTTGCCTTCAAAGGTAGAAGATATACGCCATTGTTCCCTCACAAAGGTTCAAAGTGAACTTTACCAGGAAGTTATTGCTTTAAGAGCAAAACCATTAATTGATCAGCTTTCAAATGATTCTGCTCCAGTGCCTTATTTGCACGTATTTAGCACACTGCAGCTTTTAAAACAAATTTGCGACCATCCCGGATTAGTTAGGCCGGGTCAGGATCCTTTTTTAATGGAAAGTGGGAAGTTTGAGCTCCTTAAAGAATTAATTTCTGAATCCCTAGAATCCAACAACAAAATCGTAATTTTTTCGCAGTACGTGGGAATGATTAATATCATCACTAAGTGGCTAACCCAGCAAAATATTGGATATGAAAGCCTGACTGGTCAAACTAAAAATAGAGGTCAAGTGATCGCACGATTCCAAACAGATCCCAACAAAAAAATATTTGTGGGAAGTCTTTTAGCTGGTGGAATCGGAATTGATCTTACGGCTGCCTCAGTTGTCATTCACTATGACCGTTGGTGGAATGCTTCTAAAGAAAACCAAGCGACTGATAGGGTCCATCGAATTGGGCAAAAGAAATTCGTGCAAGTGATGAAATTAGTCACAAGAGGCACACTGGAAGAAAAAATAGACCGTTTGATTGCGTCTAAGCAAGCTCTTTTTAAGAACTTCCTCGAAAGAGACGAAGAACTGTTTAAAACTATGTCCCGTAAAGATATCATCGATTTACTAAGTTAGATAATGAGGAGGTTTTTTGTCTAGTTACGTTATTGAGGGCTCAAGGACTTTGTCTGGTGATGTTACTCCAGCCGGAAATAAAAATGAAGCTTTGCCCGTTTTGGCCGCATGCCTATTAACTTCAGAAGCAGTTCATTTGAAGAGAGTTCCAAAAATTCAAGATGTTTTGACCTTATGTGAGATCATCAAAGATATGGGCGGAAACGTGGAATGGACTTCCGATGACTGCCTTAGTATTGAAGCGAAAAATATAAAACATACAAATCCACGAGCAGACCTTTGCACTAAAATAAGGGCCGCCATACTATTGATGGGTCCACTTTTAGGGCGCTTTGGTCGAGTGAAATTAGCGCCACCAGGGGGGGATGTAATTGGAGCAAGGCGTATCGATACACATTTCGAAGGCCTTACAGCACTCGGGGCGAGTCTTGATTGGCACCATATCATCGAGGGAAAGGTCGCCAAAGCCAAGGGTGCCGAGATTGTTTTAGACGAACCTTCCGTGACAGCTACTGAAAATATCCTCATGATGTCTGTCTTATGCGAGGGCACGACAGTCATCCATAATGCTGCGAGTGAGCCGCATGTGGTCGGCCTTTGCGAGATGCTGATCGGCATGGGCGCTAAAATCCGAGGGGTTGGAACCAATCGCATCGATATTGAAGGCGTTGCTAGCCTCCATGGTACAACCCATCAGATAGGGCCAGACTTCATGGAGATTGGAAGTTACCTATGCCTAGGAGCAATAGGTGGCGGACGTGTAAGAATTAACGACATCAAAGTGTCGGACTTAAGATTCGCATTAAAAACTTGGGAACGAATTGGCATAAAGCCGGTCATCGGTGAAAATTGGCTCGAAATCGATGGAAGTTTGCCACTCAGAATCGCCAATGACATTTCCGGGCGAATAGGCACTATTTATTCAGGCCCTTGGCCAGCGTTTCCGACCGACTTAATGAGCGTTACCATAACTGCAGCAACTCAAGCCAGCGGCACCATGATCTTTTTTGAGAAAATGTTTGAAGGTAGAATGTTTTTTACGGACAAACTTATCAATATGGGCGCTAATATCGTTCTATGCGACCCCCATCGTGTCGTCGTAACCGGCTCTTCTCAGCTATACTCGTCTCAAATGAGCTCCCCTGATGTGCGCGCAGGAATGGCCATGATTATGGCTGCC
>CAXNGG010000031.1:0-11305 GCA_964201885.1 Oligoflexales bacterium | reverse complement strand
ATGCTCATAGTTTTAATCCTTACGCCGCTTTTGCGGTTACGCTAAATAACTTTACAAGAACTTTACTGATAACGTCTGCGTTAATCGGCTTTACCAACCATGCGCGAACGCCGATTTCTTGACCTTTTTTACGAAGCTCGGTGCTGCTCTCGGTCGTAAGTACTAGGATGGGCACCTGGGTATAGCGTGAGTCCTGACGAATCTTGCTGCACATTTCGACGCCGTTGAGTCCCGGCATGTTGTAGTCTGTAATAATAAGATCAAAGGGTCCTTGTTCCATAGCCGCGCTGAGACCTTCCGTACCATTGGTGGCTTCAGTTACTGTGTAACCGTCTTTCACCAAAATCCCCTGGAGCTCAGAGCGAATCACATCAGAGTCATCAACAATAAGTATTTTCGCCATTACGAAATCCCCCTTCTGAAGTTACATGTTCCTAGTTTACGACGTTCGCCTTTTTTAAGACCTGTGACTATGAGGTTTCGGTCAGGAGGGCAAAAACTTTATACTAACTCCAATTTTTTTCGATTAGTAATTTTTCTAAGACTATTATTGGGAAGTTATCGGGCGTCAGTGGGTAAAAATACTTACAGGTTTTTTTGGGTAGATTTCACAGAATCGTCGCTGATCATGTATAATATCTCCGGGGGGTACCGCCCTATTTTTTCAGAAAGGATTTTCCATCATGTCACTACGCACCCGGGTTATTTTGTCAATTGTTGTATCAGTTATGATTTTTTTGGGGGCTCTTTACGGGGTTTCTCAAGTTTTGGTTATCAAGGGCTTCGAAACTCTTGAGCAAAGAGAGGCTACCGCAAATATTGAACGGGTTCGTAATGCCGTGGACGAGCAGTTTAACTTCCTCGTATCCAAGATTGTAGACTGGGCAGCCTGGGATGAAGCGTTTAAGTTTGCCATCGGCAAGAACGATGGTTTTAAGGCAGCTAATATGCCAGATGAATCTCCGGGCAACTTAAATATCAACGATATGATCTATATCAACAATAGAGGCGAATTTATTGGTGTCTTGGGTTATGACCTTGTTGACAGAAAGCCTGCGCCTACTGAGGACTTCCTCTTTAAATATTTGGTGCCAGGAAGTTATTTATTGACACATAAAAACCCGACGGATGTTAAGAAAGCGATTGTGATTACCCCGAAAGGCCCTGCTTTCGTCGTATCTGCGCCGGTTGTTAAAGCTGATAAAACAGAACCTATCGGAGGGACCCTAGTTTTCACATACTATCTGACGCCCTCAGTACTCAAACGCCTCGGCGAATTGACCAAGATGAGTCTCATGCAGAAAAATTGGTCAGAAATGGCATCCCCTGATACGCTTTGGGATGCGGGGAAAGGGATTAATACAGAAAATCCGAGCCTCATTAGTGTGGTAAATAAGGACACGCTTGCAGGATTTACGTTGTTCAAAGACTTTTTTGGAAAGCCAGCACTTGCCCTTCGTATTGAGTTTAGCCGCGATATCATGCAAGAGGGTCGCAATACCATCACGACACTTTTGACCTCCATCGCCATCTTTGGTCTCCTTTTTGGCATAGGGTTACTGCTCATTGTTGAGCGCAGCGTCGTCTCCCGTATCCTTCGTCTCAGTGGACGTGTAGATCAGATTGGCAAATCAGATAATAACGCTGATCGGGTCAATGAGGAGGGACAAGATGAGATCACAAGTCTAAGCCGCTCGATTAATGGTATGTTGAGCTCACTTGCCGAGAAGTCTCGTGCGATCCAGACCATTATGGACAACGTTGATTTTGGACTTCTTCGCTGTGACCGCTCTGGAAAGATTCTTTCTGGCTACTCAAAATCATGTGCAGCGCTTTTAAAGGCTGGCGTTAGCAAAAAACTCGACGGCCAGACTATTTGGGATGCGCTTGGCCTTAACCCTCGAGATAGTGAGAATTTCCAGAACCTTTATGAGCAGGTTACCGGCGATTCGTTATTGGCTGGAGATCTTGTGCGCCAGCTGCCAAATCGGTTTACGCAGTTTGATAAAACTTTGTCGCTGTTTGGCTCTGTGATCCTGGATGGCCATGAAGAGGTGGAAAGTGTGTTGTTCACGGTCGCCAACATTACGGCATTAGCCAAAGCTGAGAGTGAGAATGAGCTAAATCAGTCACTGCTTAAGATTCTGAACAGTAAAGATCGCTTTGGAGAGCTAGCACTGCGAGTTTTTTCTGAAGCAGAAGGAACAGGAGCACTCGCAAAACTTCTTAAGTCTGGCGCTAAGCCAGAAGAAATGATGGTTCAGGCAAAGCGAAATCTCCATACTTGGAAAGGTGATTTTTCCGTATTTAACTTGCGAGACATAGCTGGAGAAATTCATGAAATTGAAGAAGCCGCTTCTAACTTGCCGGTGATTCAGTCTGGAATCAGTGCAATTAGCAAAAGTTTGAGCCGCTTTTTGGAGTCTCATGGCGATCTCTTAGGGTTGAACCCAAAGGATTTAGATGTCAAGCAGTATCAGATTTCAGAGCTAAGTGTTAAAAGTCTGAGAGATCAAATACACAAAGCTGCAAGTCTCGCAGATGCCAGACAAGCCATGGACTTGTTCGCTCGTGAGGCGACTTATGAAGATGCTCAACAATTCCTAGGGCACTTAGCTGGTAGCGCCGTGGAGCTTGGCAAGCGAATGGGCAAAGAGGTTCGCATCGAGATTGAGGGTGGCAAAACCAAACTCCCCTCAGAGTACTCTGCTGTTTACAATAGCTTTGTGCATCTGTTTCGCAATGCCGTTGATCACGGGCTAGAACGACCAGGAGACCGCGGCAGTAAGCCTTCCTTTGGTACCGTCCGCGTGAATTGTGTTGTAGCCGATTCCAAATATAAGATCGAGATCACTGATGACGGTCGTGGTATAGATCAGGATGCGGTTCGAGCCAGCGCTATAAAGAAAGGTTTGGTCAAGCCTGAAGAATGGGAAAAAATGACGGAACAACAAAAAATAGCTATAATTTTTAATACCGGATTTTCTACTCGACAAGACGTGACCCAGACTTCTGGTCGGGGTATTGGGCTTGACGTTGTGGGAGCTTCTGTCAGAGACGCGAAAGGAGAAATTAGGGTTAGCAGCACCAAGGGCAAAGGAACTCGCTTTGTGATTACTCTGCCCCAAATCTAGAACTCTATCTAACGTGGTTTTGATTGAGAATTTTCTTGATTCAAATGAAATCTTTCTAGTGTTCCTAAAGACGGCTTTGTAATCTCGCACCTCTTTGACGCCAAAGAGGTGCGAGATTTTTTAATAGTAATTTGACTTTCTGGTACGGCGCTAGGATTCTGAGCCTTGGCCTCTCAAAAATGATGATAGGAACACTTTTTTTATAGTTATGAGAGCGGTTATGAGAGCGGTTATTAGAGCGGTTACTGTTCGTTATAGTATGTCGATTCATCTACTGTGGGAAAGGTGCTTTGGGGGAGCAATATTTCCTTTTTGGGTCTGAAGATTGCCATGGAGAAATATCTTCACTTTGCGGATTTTGAGGATGAAGAATTGGTAAATTAGTGTTTCGCAACTATAATATCATGGGATGTCACGAAAATTTGAGAGAAAGGACTTAGTCTCATGTCATTGCGCTCGCGGGTTATTTTGTCGATCACGGTTTCGGTTCTAATTTTCTTGGGAGCTCTTTATGGAGTATCTCAGGTTTTGGTTGTCAAGGGTTTCGAAACCCTTGAGCAGCGTGAGGCCGAAGCTAATATTGAGCGCGTCCGCAAAGCCGTAGATGAGCAGTTTAGTTTCCTAGCGGGCAAAATCATAGATTGGGCTGCTTGGGATGACGCCTTTAATTTCGTCAAGGAACCCAAAAAGGAGTTCTTCACATCGATTTTTGTTCCTGATGCACCTGGTAACTTGAAAATCAATGAAATGATCTATTTCAATAAAAAGAATGAAATTGTTGGAGCCTTGGGCTATGACCTGGTGCAGGGAAAGCCTGCCCCAGTAAACGACTACGTCTATAAGTTTCTAGTTCCAGGAAACTATTTTTTGACCCATAAAAGTCCAACCGACACCAAGACGGCTTTTGTAGTGACCCCTAATGGTCCCGCTTATTTCGTGTCGAGTCCGGTGGTCAAAGCTGATAGAACCGAACCCATTGCTGGGACCCTGGTCTTTATTTACTATCTGACTCCTTCCGTCTTAGAGCATCTTGGAAAGGTAACAAAACTTAGCCTGAGCCAGATAAATTGGTCAGAAATAGCTGCCGCTGATAAGCTATGGCATGCTGGTAGAACACTTACTTTAGATAAACCAAGCGTGATAAGTTTGGTCGATGACGATAAGCTTGCTGCATTTACTCTATTCCAAGACTTTACTGGCAAGCCAGCTATGGTTTTTCGTATGGAATTTGCCCGCGACATTATGAATGAAGGTCGCCATACCATTAAGACTCTTTTGATCTCGATTGCGATCTTTGGCCTCATTTTTGGAATAGGCTTGTTAGTGACCACAGAGCGCAGCATTGTGGCGCGCATTCTTCGCCTAAGCGGTCGGGTAGATCAAATCGGCAAATCAGACCACAACGCAGATCGAGTGGCAGAAGAAGGCCAAGATGAGATTACTAATCTTAGCCGTTCCATTAATGGTATGTTAAGCTCCCTAGCCGATAAATCCAGGGCCATTAAAACGATAATGGACAACGTGGATTTTGGGCTCTTGCGTTGCGATCGTTCTGGAAAAATTCTTTCTGGTTATTCAAGATCATGTTCGGGTTTGTTAAACGATGGTGGGGGTAAAAAGCTCGAAGGTCAGGCGCTTTGGGATGCCCTGGGTTTGTCCGTTCGCGATGGAGAGAACTTCCAAAACCTTTTTGAGCAGGCAGCCAGTGATTCCCTTCTAGCCGAGGATCTGGTACGGCAGCTGCCTAATCGCTTCAATCAGGCCGATAGAACATTGGCACTGTTTGGTTCTGTGATCCTGGATGCCCAGGAAGAGGTCGAGAGTGTGCTGTTCACCGTGGCCAATATAACGACCTTAGCCAAAGCTGAACGTGAGAATGTATTGAATCAGTCTTTACTAAAAATTCTAAATAGCAAAGACCGCTTTGGTGAGCTAGGGATGCGTGTTTTTGCGGAGGCAGAAGGGAAGGGCTCGCTTGCTGCTCTTCTTAAGACAGGAGCAAAACCTGAAGAGTTAGTGGATCATGCTAAGAGAAATCTCCACACTTGGAAGGGTGACTTTTCCGTCTTTAACATGCGAGACATAGCCGGAGAAATTCACGACATAGAGGAAAATGCCTTCAACTTGGCAGTAATCCAATCTGGAATAAGCGCCATTGGTAAAAGTTTGAGCCGTTTTTTGGAGTCCCATGGTGATCTTCTTGGTTTGAATCCGAAGGAGTTAGACGTCAAACAGTATCAGGTTTCTGAAGAGCGTCTTATGGGGCTTAGAGATCAGATTCGAAAAGCAGCCAGTCTCTCAGAAGCTAAAATAGCCCTCGACACATTTGCTCGCGAAGCCAGTTATGAGGAGGCTCAACAGTTTTTAGGACATCTTGCCGCAAGCGCTGTGGAGCTTGGTAAACGCATGGGTAAAGACGTTCGCATTGAGATTCAAGGAGGGAAGACCAAATTCCCCGCTGAATACTCAGGAGTTTATAGCAGTTTAGTCCATTTGTTTCGAAACGCAGTTGATCACGGCCTAGAGAGGCCAGGTGAGCGCGGAAGCAAATCCTCCCAAGGAACGATCCGCGTCCAATGCACTCTGGCTGACTCCAAATATCAGATTGAGATCTCTGACGATGGTCGTGGCATTGATCTGGATGCCGTCCGAACCAGTGCCATGAGGAAAGGTTTATTTACGGCAGAGCAATGGGACAAAATGACCGAACAACAAAAATTTCTTGTGATATTCCATGCAGGTTTCTCGACTCGGCAAGACGTAACCCAGACTTCTGGACGCGGGATTGGGCTTGATGCCGTAGCTAATGCCGTCAGTGAGGCAAAAGGGGAAATCAAGGTAAAGAGTACAAAGGGAAGCGGGACGATTTTTGTGATTACCTTGCCGGAAATTGCCTAAAAGCAATTAACTGAGAAACCGCCACATGAAACTTGCTAAAGCTCGCATGCGCCATCGCGTAGGCTTCAGGTAGCGGTCTATGATGCTTTAATTTAAGCATACGTTTCTATTGAAATAATCGTTCAGACTCTTGCCTTCAGATTTCTTGGATTTACGCTGAGCATAAGATCGTCCCATGTGTCACAATAGATGTGTACTCATTTTAGAGTAGAAAAGGCCTAACTTATGAAAATACTTGTAACAGGTATTTTTGCGGTTTGTGTAGGGACTTTAGGATGTCAGTCACAAAGAACTGATAAGAATTCCATGGAAGAAAGCGTAAAAGCTTCAAGCAATGTCTATTTGACCGCCACTTGTGGGGGGCATACGGATGTGGCTGGTGAGCCAAATTTTGCAATGGGAGACCTAAAGATAACGACCGAGAGCATGAAGGCGACCGTCTTATTTACGAGCCATGATCCTGATTCTTTTTTGCCAAAATGTGGCAATTTGAGCATTGCTTCACTAAAAGCCGAAGTGAATGCTCACCATATTTTAAACAGGAATGGTCAAGGCGGCACCCATTCCGTGGGATTGGAAGTCGGAGTCGAGGTGAAGCTTGGAACCGTTCTTTTAGGTGTTAATGGCAAAGAAGTCGGCCGCAGGCCAAGCCCTAATGATGCTCCCAGCGCGTGTCCCTCCATGACTGGCATTAAATTTGACGGCGAAAACAAGGAAATTTTGATCCGTTACGCGAGCAGTGCTGATACCAGTTTTCCCCATAAACTGACGAACTGCAGTTGGAGCTTCGGTTCGGCAGACATTTGCAGTGCTATAAAGAAATGCGGCGCTGGTTCTTGTGATTAACCAGACGTATGGGAAAAGCTCATGTGGAAATGCCAGCAGATCATTATGTTTTTGAAGGGTTAACAAGGCTCATCGAGCCTTGATTTTTCCTTCCATTGCTTGATCTGACGAATGAATTGAGGCAGCATTAATGGTGATTCCTGCAGGTGATGGAGTATTGGGGTGAGTACTTTAAAAAGATCCCCTAAATCGATTGTTGGGCCATCTGGGAGATCGTGGGTAAGGAAGTTAAAAGTTTTCAGCGTTTTTTTTTCACGTGCAGATTGTGCTTTTCCATAGATAAGGCGTGACTCTGTGAGTGTTCTTAGAATAGCCGCCATGCTAACGGCTTGTTCCTGAGAGTTCGCCAGGACAAAGATCGATCTCTCTCTCCGTAAGTAATTTAGGTAATCCACAAGAAAATCAAGCGTCATGGATTCTGTAGTGGCTAAAGGAAACCATGATGCTTCGTTGACTAGCACCGAAATCTTTGTGGCAAAAGGAATCGCAGCCTTGAGGCGTCCTCCGGCAAAGACCCAAACTGCACACGGCTGTTTTTCAAGTCTAAGGGTTACCAATACGAGTTTATTTATAGAAGTTAGAAAAGCCTGAGTAAGATCCCGAGTGAGGGTTAAAAGACTAGACGAGACGACTTCAAATGCAGATAAGCCAAATAATAAAGAGCTGTTTTCAAGAGGCACCGGAAGTTGATTTTCAGGAGAGATGACATATACGGGGGCCGATTCGGTAGGGTCTGGCCGTATGAGGGGATGATCGACGTTCAAACAGGCAAAGTAGGTTTGTGCTTCGAAGTCTGTTTCAAAGTGATTAGTGACACAAATCTTCATGACTTGGACTTAAAATCGTTTAGAAATTTGCGGTGGTCGGGGTTCCCCCAATTGGCTAAGAAGCTTATGGCCTCTGATTCTTGGGGCAAAAGTTCAAAATTTTTCTTCTGGGTTGCGATGCCGTATGGAGAAATACTTAAAATCCGATGAATCAGTTCGTTTCGGTCACGATCTAAAGTTTCTTCTGTCGAGAGGGGCTCGACAAGGCCTAGGGCTTCCGCTTCTTTAGAAGATATCGTTTTTCCTAAAAGTAAAATAGACCGGGCTCTCGCCTCACCAAGGAGTCGCATCATAAGGGCGGTCGTGCCGTAGCCTAAAGAAAGACCAATTCGTACCTGTTTGAATGAAAAAGAAGCAACATCGGTGATCAGACGAAGATCACAGCTCATGGCAAGCTCCGCACCTCCTCCCAAACAAGCCCCGTCAATGACTGCGACTGTGACAACCGGGAGATTCCTTAAAAGAAGGCATATCTCAGTCCAGAGTATCACATACTCATGAACTTCTATGGCATTGAGGTCAGAAAGTTCCTTTAAGTCCCCACCAGCTACCCAAATCTCATTTGTCGGGGTCGCTGACAGAACGACGATTCGTGGTGTGTTTAGGGTATCTGTCCTGGAAAGATAGGAGTCGGTGCGTCCTTTGATGAGAGTGAGGCAGCTCAGTAGCTCTTTCCCTAGGACGAGGCCGAGACTATTGAGGCGCTCTCTTCGGTTAATGTTTATACAGACAACTTGATTGTCTTCAGACACTTCCAGGTAGGTATACATGTGACTTTTTTCCCCTATCCCTATGGCTTAAAACGATCTTACCTACATTAGAGTAAAAGGAGAATATAGACGAATTAGCGAAATTTCCAATCAGAAGCATATTTTTTCTGGTGAATATTATCCACTTGGCGGGATAGCTGTTAAACTAGAAATGGAAATCATGAGAATTTTGTTTGGGTTAGGGCGACAATGCAGGAAAATTTGGAAGCAGAACAACAGGACCAAGACACCAGTCAAAGCCCCGAGCTGAAAAGCGTCGCGAAAGGTTTTAACATTGTGCTGGTAGGTCTATCAGGTTCTGGAAAGAGCTCAACCGGCTGGCATTTAGCCAAGAGTCTAGGCTTTGGATTTATAGATTTGGATGAATGGATTGCAAAGTCCTCTGGCAGAAAAATTGAAGATATTTTCAGGGTAGATAAGGAACAAGGCTTTAGGGCTTTGGAAATCAAAGCATTGACTGAGTTGCAACAGGTGAAAAATCATGTGATTGCTACCGGGGGCGGCATCGCTTCTAGCGATGAAGCTTGGGGTATGGCCAAGAGTCTAGGAGTTGTCGTTTGGCTTGATACTACCATTGCTGAAATGGCCCGTCGTCTCGCTTCTAAAAACCAGGCTCAAGGTCGTCCCCTGATTGCCGGTGCCATAGCAGGTGTAGATGCCGCCCGACAAATTGAAATGATTGAAATAGAACTTACCAACCAATTGGCGGTAAGAAAGGCTCGGCTTGAAAAAGCGCATATAGCACTTACCTTAACTTTTGTCCCACCCGACATAGCCGGGCAGTTGATTCACTCAGTCCTTAAGAAAGGCGGTTTCCTCCGTCTTGGGAGGCCTTAATGACCTCCACAATTTTAGAATATATCGACAAAATGGGAGAGATCTCCCGAAAGCACCCCATAAAGGTCAATTCCGCTGTCGTACTTTCTTTATTAAGCGCTGCTTTTATAATAGCTACAATTTTAAACGTCTCCCTTTCCTGGGTATTAACATCAAAGCTAAATTATGAAACCCAGGGAAAAAATCAAACTCAGGCCGTCCTACCTCCTTTTACTCCCGTTGTTATTAGTGACGCTGATTTGGACAGTATCTTGAAAAGAAACCTATTTAATGCCGAGGGTATGGGGCGGGAGTCCAAGGGCGGTGAAAACAAGAAAAATGAGATTCAAAAGTCTGAGCTTAAGCTTACAGTTATCGGTACGATTTATGGAGGAGATGCTAAATCCGGGGTGGCTATGATTGAAAATTCCGATACGAAAGTTATCAATTCCTTTATGGTAGGGGACGAGATTTTACCTGGTGAAAATGCAGTTTTGTCCCATGTCCTAAAAGAAAAAATCTTTATTTTGAGAGATAATGCGCGTTACGAGTATTTGGAGGTTGCAAATCCGGAGTTTCAGCGTTCCAGTCGCAAAAACCGCGGAAATGCTTCCAACGACTCGGAAAGGGCTAGTGCGTCTTTGAAAGCAAATCAAGATGCATTTAGTGAGCCGGGATTTGAAAGAAAAGGAAACACAGTCACCATGTCGTCGGAATATCGGAGAAAGACCCTGACCAGCGATATGGCCAAAGTATTACAAGATGCAAAAGCTGAGCCCAATATGGTAGACGGTAAATTAAAAGGTTTTAAGCTTACAAGAATTCGAGACGATTCCATTTATCTGAAAGCTGGTCTTCAGGATTTAGATGTCGTTACTGAAATAAATGGTATAGAACTGATATCAGCCTCTCAGGCTATTTCAACTCTTCAATCACTGAGGGATGCGTCGAAGATTGAAATTACCTATATGAGAGGGGATCAAAAATCTACGGTGGCACTTAATGTATCAAATTAGGGTTCCCAAAAGACTTTCAGACTTTATCTCCCGGAAAGAGTCGACTCTTAGGGAGAAGGGTGTTGTTTATTTCATCAATGACATCTCTCCAGAGTGGAAAGCAGGGGTCAAACATTTTAGCCTAATATTGGGTCTTGCCTACCTAGTTGCCGTTATGGCGAATGGTATTTTTTTAACCGTCTTTTTGAATCCCCAGAAAATTGGGCAAATTGTACCTAGAGAGATCTCGACGGTTGAAGACTCCACAACGCCCATCAACCATGCAGAAATGAGAAGCGTAATATTGGCAAGAAATCTATTTAATCTCGATGGTAAGCTCCCAGAGGAAAGTGAAATATCCTCCTCAGGATCCAATTCTGGAGTGTTTGATCCCAATGCGGCCTGCGAGAAAACTACCCTTCCTGTGGCACTCGTTGGTACAATCTATATGGGGTCTTCTGGCTCATCAGTGATACTGAGAGAGACAGGGTACTCGGAAGCAGATATCTATAAGGTGAGCGACAAAATTGTGGGATCTCCAAACGCCACAATCTATTCGATTGAGAGGAAGAGTATCATTCTAAATAACGACGGTAGAAAAGAGTGTATAGAATTGGCGCCTGATCCGAATAAAAAGAAGTCCCTGGGGGGAGGAGCGGCGCTTGGCAACGCTTCTAAACCAGATCAACCGATTAGTGGAGGGAGCGTTACTCTGGAAAGCTCTTGGGTTGAAAAAGAGCTGGGTGAAGGCTTTTCTAAAGTCTTACAAGCTGCCAGACTCGTTCCCAATATTGCACCTACAGATGGCAAGATGAACGGGTTTAAGATATTTGCCATCGCTCCTGGTAGTATTATGACAAAAATAGGTCTTCAAAATGACGACGTCATTACGAAGGTAAATGATATCAGTATGAATCAGCCCGATCAGGGGTTTGCGATATACCAAGCCATGCAAGATGAGCGGGAAATTACGGTTCATGTTTTACGGAATGGAAAAGTTCCAGTGACACTAAATGTTA
>CAXNGG010000030.1:0-11396 GCA_964201885.1 Oligoflexales bacterium | reverse complement strand
ATGAGTCAAGTTCAGAACTGAGGTTTTTCAAAATAGAGCAAGTTGACTTTGGATCTTTCATATTCAATCTCCATCGAAATTAGTGTCGATGGTATTGAGCCTAGTTGAGGACGAACTGGCTGTCTCTATGCGCAGATGCACTGCTTACGTTTAACGGTGGTATTTGTGTCGCTCACCCCAGCGATAGAAACCGCGCGCACGGCGACAAAGATACTTTGGTCATCGCCCATGTTGGTCAAGGTGTATTCCGTTGCACTGCCTGAAACCGTTATATACGGCATACTCCACGTCATTAAAGCCGCACATTTCGCTGCTTGCGCAGAGTTGTCACAGTCGGTGCTAGCTGCGCTGTGAGTTGCATCACGCGGCGAAATGAAAATCTTATAGGATGCCGGAGCAGGTGTGGCTGGTGTCCATTTTATAGTGAACGAACGAGCTCCCGTACTCACCAGGCTCGACGTTCCCAAGAATGAAGGCGCGGCTAGATTAGCAATAGTTACCGATTCGGTTTTTGTATTGGTGTCTTCGCGTCCGGTAGGGTCTGCGGCACGCACTCCTAGGGTATACGTTTGCTCAGGTGTAAGCCCAGTAATTGTCGCGCTAGTGCTACTGCCGGAAGCCGTCCATAAAAGAGTGTTCAGTCCAGGGCCAGAATAAATCCGATAACTATCTGCTAAGCTACCAGCACTGTTCCATGTTACAACAGCGCTGCCGGTTAAGCTGCTCGTTGCCGAACTAATACCGGAAAAGTTGCTTAAACCACTTTCGCCAACGCAGATTTCTTTACTGTTGGTGTCCGATTCCTCAGCTTGTTTATAGTAGCGGACTAAAAAACAGCGCTTGGCACCGAGCGCCACTGCTGGGGCCAGGTAGGCGTTGTCGTCCAATAAAACTTTCGAAGGCATGCTGTAATCGTACACGCCCGAAATGGCCGAACTGTAAACAAAGTACTGAATCCCCGTTGTCGGGACAAGAGGCCAAGTAAGTGCAACACCCAATGAAGACGCAGCGGCCGAAGATATCCCGACAAACTCTGTCCGCGCATGGTTGGTACAGAGAGTATTGGTGTTGGTGTAGTCGGTGTAGACGAAACGCACCACAAAACACTGATTATATTTGAGTGACACATTGGGTGTGACATAGCGGTTTTGTGTAAGTGGAGTTCCCGAAGCCAAAAAATCAAATTCCACCTTGGAGGCTGTTGGGTCGGCTGCTGTTCCTTCTTTCACAAAAAGTTTGTAAGAGACAGATTCTTTGGGAACGTTCTCCCACTGAACAAGATAGGTACCGTCACCATTGCTGATTACTGCAGAAACACCAGGAAAGGTATAACTCGATTGATTAAAACCTGAAGAGCTTACCAAACGAGAGCAAGAGCTAGTAAAGGCTACTGCTGCTATGGCAGCAATTACAACTGCCGACTGGATGATTGATTTAACAAGGCATTGCCACATCATATCTAGCCACCCTAAAACCTAACTATCGGCAAAAACAAAAAAAAATTGAGTGGGGTGTTGTACCCATCAGCTCCGCGATGCATTTTTCTGGCGATTGGAGCTGTAACTAATTGAAATGTGGAAGCGAAAAAATTGGCAAATAGCCAATACAGTTGCCTAAAATAGCAAGTCGAGTCTCTTTCGGGATTAAGAGGAAGACAAACGTCCTTTAGAAGTAATTGGCAGTTTGGAATCTGCGAAAGGACTGTCGGAAAGGACTGTCGGATCCATCCAACAAAAGCGACTTAACAGATTCCTACCAGCAAAAAACATCTTAGGCTGCTGAATTCGCTAGTATTCTTGAGTTTGCATTTGCCGAAAATCCGCAGCCTCTCCTGATTGGGCTCTAGCAATTAGGCCAGTTTTTAATACCCGAATTTTTTCGCCTCCTTTTTGCGTCTTTAGCTGCTCTTTTCAGGGTGAAGTTTGTATGGGGGATAGACTCGCACGATATCAAATGTGCAGTATTGAGATCGAAGTCTAAGCAAATGAGCAATTCTCTGCCATAAGCTAAATGGGAAGTGATGGGCAGAACATCGTCTACACCATGTCACTAATGGAAGTTGATTTAATTCCTCTACCTTTGAAAGGGAGCTAGCTGCATGGGAAATTCTTGAAAACTTGGCGCAGTGTTACGAGTTATCGCATTGGGTGACTTAGACCGTGACATATCCTGCGCCTAATTGACGTTGCCGAACGAACCTTCGGCTAGTTTCGAACGAAATAATTGTCTCTAAAAAATTTACTTATCATGAGCTCGTCTATATCGAAATCAGTATCTAGATGATCATCCAAATCAATTTCAAAGTCCTCGTCATCATCCTCATCTGAATTCATAGAGGAACTTACATGCGATTCTGTATTGATCCACAAGGGATTCGATCCACTATTTGATAGAGGAAATTGTCCTGGTAGGCGGTTAAAGGCCTTCGGTGCCAGGTGATGCAAGATGGCAGAATGGGAAAACCCTAAAAAATGCTCGCCATTGGGCTCTTCAAAGGGGCTGATCACCCCGGAAAGATAAAGGGATAAAGGTAAATAAGTACGGAAAAGATAGTCTAAGAGGCGATCTAACGGAGCCAAAACTTGGTCAAAGTAAACTCCGCTGGCCTCTTCCATGTCTTGATCTAATTGAGTTTGAAAGCACTTTTCAAATTCCATGTAGGCCTGTTTTAGGGGCTCAGAAATAGTGTTACCACTACTGTAGACATTCCAATGATGCTTCCAATGACTAAGGGCTCCACTTAAGCGACTTCTTACTTTCTTAGCGAACATAACTCCAAATTCTTTAAACTCGCCTCTTGAGTTGAAAACGAGCCTATTGTGCTGGCTATAATAGTTCAGTTCATGTGGAACAGATGAAATCGAGATCCAAGGTAGGGGGTCTTGAAGGGTTCTCTTTTCGCGGGCCAATTTAGATACAATGCCATAGGCCAATTTAAGGAGTTGGTCTTGGCTTGGCGCAGGCGAGGACTGCCAAGATCTCGATTTATAGAAGCCCTCTAAGCCCGTCATGAGCTCAACGACTGATTCGGAATAGACCTTTTTTTGTGGACATGAGGATCTGGATTGATAAAGCTTTGGGTACAAGGCGTTGAAATAATGAGCATCTCCCGTAAATATATTGCCAGAAGGACTGATCACAGTTTCTTTATAAATTCTTTGACTCTCGATATCTAAGCGTAGCCAGCATTTCATCGGATATGGGCCTAGAAGATCAGCATTTTCTAGGCGATCGATTTGATTCGAAATGGATTTTGCTTTATCGTGGCTCACCTTTTTAAGGCCACTGTTTTCGATTTCAGAACGAAAGGTTTGAACGAACGTTTTAATTTGAGACTTGTACTTTTCCTGGGTTTCCGCAGAAAGAGTCAGATCAATTGAAAAATTGTTCGGTGTTAGATTTTCATGGAAAAAATCCTCAAAAAAATTCTCTTTAGTGTTCTTTGTGACCCAATCGAAAATCTTAAATTTCAGTTTCTCATCTATTTTTAGTCTCGAGTCAGCTTTGGAAAAAACTTTATACCAATCGATGCGAAATTGGCCTTTGTCAAAATACAAGCCGCGATCATTTTCAGATCTTTCGAGCCAATGAAAAAATAAGTCTTCTTTTTTAGTGAGGTCTATCATAGGTTATACGCCTTATTTTTTGTAAAAAAGTTGTTTGGGATCCACGAGGTTTAAGTACCCGGATTCATTCTTCAAGCATTCTGCAAGTGCCACATCTTCATCTGATAGGAGGTCTTGGGCAAGTTTTCGTTTTTCTTCAAAGATTCGATTCATGGAATCTTCCAAGGTTCCGTCATTGGTCAACGTATTTACAAATACTGTGCGTGTTTGACCAAAGCGGTGGGCCCGGTCAGTGGCTTGATTTTCGACGGCAGGGTTCCACCAACGGTCTAAATGAATCACCCGGTCTGCACCCGTCAGATTAAGCCCAGTTCCACCCGCCTTTAAACTGCAGATGAGGATCGGACACAACTGACCAGGCTCGCGAACAGATGCCTGTTTGTTGAACTGATCGACGACTTCTTGACGGCGAATAGCGGTTAAAGAGCCGTTAATAAACGGAACGGAGTCATAGCCAAGATCTTTTAGTAAGATCATCATAAGTTCCGCTGCTTTGAGGTACTGGGTAAAAATCAAAATGCCGTTGCTACTGGTTCTTTCAACTTCAAGGACATCATAGAGCTGTGCTAGCTTGGCACTGTCTTTAAACAGATCAGCAGATGTTTTTGGCTTTTCATACTTTTTAAGAAGTTTAAGGGCATTCTTTTTGACGTTTTTGTTAAGCTCGGAGGTTTCCAAAGCTTCATCAGCAGTGACGTCATCAAGAAACAGACTTGGGTGAATACAGATCTGTTTTAAGAAATGGATGGAACGAAGGTATTGCGCCATCCTGGCGAAGTGATGAACGGTATTACTGTTGAGCACCACATCGATCACACTCTTGTAGAGTAAACACTGGGTTTCACTCAACTCAAACCGTAAATCCTGAGAGATCTTTTCCGGAAGGCCAAGGGCGACTTGGGGGTCGTTTTTTAAGCGACGCAGCATGATGGGTTTTAGACATTCCCTCAAAGGAGCCAGGTAGTAAGGCCTTTTTTCTGGGATTCTAGCATGTTTTGTATATTTTTCAAAAGACGTCACCGATCCTAAGTACTGGGGGTTAAGCCAATTGATGATGCTCCATAATTCAGAAGCATGATTTTCAACCGGGGTGCCCGTGAGAGCTAGGCGGTATGTACACGTGAGTTCTAAAGCGATTTGAGCGGTCAGGGATTGGCTGTTTTTGATGGACTGGGCTTCATCAAGGATCGCGAGGTTCCAAGGCCGCTTGGTGATCAGGGGAGCCTTATGGCGCATGGCTCCATAGGACATAAGATAGATCTCCGAGTCGTCGAAGGAAGATTCATCTTCTATCATTTTTACTTTGAGCTCGGGTGCAAACCGCTCTAATTCATTTTTCCAATTCATCAAAAGAGACTTGGGAACTAAGACCAAGGAAGGAAGTTTTGGATTTTTAAACAACATCAGAACACCGATGGCTTGTAGGGTCTTTCCTAGACCCATTTCATCAGCTAAACACACCCCATAATTCATAGCAAGGCGGGACTTTATCCACATGATTCCCTGCGCTTGATACTCCCTAAGAGAGGACTCTAAAACGGGCAAATGGTTTCTAATCCAATCTTTGGCAGAGGTGCCTTTGAGAATTTCATCAAGTTTGTCGAATTCTGCACTAATAGAAAGCTTCAAAGATTGAAGGTAGGCATCTGGGCTGATGTTGTCGTCACTGCCATTAATAAAGTTCAGATGTGAGCTCCAAACTTTTTGCATGGGGATTCGCCCCATTTTGGCAAGAGCCTTCTTCTTTAAATAATAGTTTTCCGTATAGGAGCTATAAGTACTTTCAGGAACAAACTGACCTGGGGCGACTTCATAGACACCGGAGGGTGCCTTCTTAGCTTGAAACCAATCAGACTCAGAGACCTCTGCACCGTTGATCATAAAATAAGGAATCGCTTCAAACTGAAGTAGATCTCTAAGTTTTTCTAAAATGAGGTCGTATTGGCTTATGGCCTGAGTAGGTTCAGCCCCGCCACCTGTCGCGGGACTATTTTGAGGATTGGCACTTAAACTCGCTTGCGACTTGCTTCCCTGAGTCTCTGTTCTTTGGCTTGTAGCAAAATCTCTCTTCAAAGCCTCCAAACACTGTTCAATGGCCAGTCCATCTGAGTTCGAATAGCGCACATTGATGGAAATTTGTTCTTTCACCCCAAGATCATGAATATGTAACAGGGTCTCAGCGCGTTTTGCTAAATACCGATCGGTAGACGGGCGTGCATGGGCGTCGGAAAAATCGGTTGGATAAAGCCCAGATAGCTGACTATAAGACTCTGGAAAGGACAACTCAGGGATCCTCTGAACAGTTTCTTCATTTCCCATAATGGACTTTACATCGGAAGAAATGCCCACTTGATCTTCAAACAGAAATTCCGCCGTTGTTCCAAACTTTGGTAGGGTAAGCATGGCAGATGTTAAATGAAGGAATTGATAGATGCGCCCCTGGGGCCAAAAGTAGTTGTCATGGATGACGGAGGTGGACTGTGTTAGTTGAGAGGATTTGAGGAAATCTTTGAGGGATAAGAACGGTTGGGGAAGCCCCTTCGCCTTGTGCTTTTCTTTTTGAATCTCGGTAGAGCTCGCAAATTCTGGGTCCGGCACAGCAAAGTCAATTTGGGAAAGGCCCGATGACGTGGGAGACGTGACAAGGAAGCCTTCGCCGTCAAGGGACTTTGTAGGGAAAAATTCTAAATAATGAATGTAAGCACTTTTGTCTTTAAGGCCATTTTTAAGGGCTAGGGCCCTATCGTATTGGGAAACGGATTTAGCAACAAAAGTCTCGGAAGATCCAAGAATTAGCCGCCAAAGAAACTCTCTAACTTTCATGTATGGCGACTTTTCATTTTGCCCATAGTGAGCATCGATGGGAGTCGTCGCGAGGCGTCTTGTAAGGGTGGATTCGTTGACTTTGAAAAGTCGGCATTCAATAAAAGGGCCGATAAGGCTTGTATATAAGCTTTCGAATCCTTTGTAGCCAATATCTGGAACCTTTAGAATCACATCTTCGTCTAAAGGAGCTTTATCAATGGACAAAGGTCCTATTACTTTTTGTGTTAATTCTTGAGACCATTCATGGTCGACTCGTAAATCTTCAAATTTTCTTTCGGCGTATTTTTTATTGAGATCTTGAAACGATCCTGGTCGTTTTTTGGCCGGATCAAAGAAAACGAGATCTTGTGATCTTTCTGACAGCTCCCTAAAAAACTTAAAAGTCGAACGCCAACCCAGCTTTCTAAAGCCGTCATTTGGTTCTCCACTAAAATTTTTGAGAGCGCAATCTAAGTTGTGTCTTTCGACTTCGTTAAAGTAAAAGAAATGCCCTGTTTCCTTAGCTACTCTAATCTTCTTTTCAAGGTCTTCGCAGATGCGTAGGAATTCTTCTAAAGGGGCAGAAAATTGGAAATGGTTTTCTTTAAGAATACGGGCGATTTCAAGAAAGGATTTGGAGCCGCCTTTTTTATTCTCGATAATGGAAACATTTGTGGCTACTAAGCTATTATCGCCCAAGGGCCTTGAAAGTTTAAAGGGGCCGTTTGTCTGATCCTTTTCTGGGTTAGGATCCGTTTTCCACCAGTTGAGAGTGCGAGGGAGGGCTATACTATGCCCGCCTTTTCCTAACTTTAACTTGTTTTTAGTCGCGAGAGTTTTAAGGGGGCCGCTTTCTATAGTTTTTTTAAGAAACGTTCCAAGGCGGTCGTGGTTGTTGTCGTTGGCTTCAGTAAAAGCGGGAAATAAACAGAGCTGCATGTCGCCATTGGATGGGATACCAAAGTGAACCACAGCCAAAAGCCCATCCGTTGATTCAAAGGCTACAGGCTTTAATCCAGTCGAGTTTTTAAGGGGGCCTTTAAGGGCTGCAGAATCTACTAAAGAGACCTGGTCGTTCGGCTGGTTTTGCATGAGAAGAGGTCCTCAATTTAGAAAATAGTAAAAACAATGATTTAAGGCCCAAGGCCTCGGGTCTCTAAAAGACGTTGATCTTATAACTCGACTTGAATGCAAAGTAGAAATAGATTCAAGACCTATTTTCATTAATTTTAAAGAAGGAAAAACTATTAGGCTCTTAGCTCTCATTCCAAAGGCGCGATCGCTCTGGTCTTAGGGCAGAATTTATGCATAGACTCGCTATTTTGGGTGCTATTTTGGGTGCTGTTTTGGTCGCTATTTTTGGCAGTTACGCCCAACAAAAACTTCAAACCACTGCCATTAAGAGGCTCTCGCCCCAATTCATCTTGGGAGTTTTGGCTACATCCAAGAACCGCCGGCTAGATCCCAATGAAGATTTTGGAAGCGCATGGGGGCGGCACCTTTTTGTTTGGAGATTAAATAGCAGTAATGCCTGCACAATTAGCCTTTTAGCCTTTTTACCTTTTAGCCAACTGACCCAGAAAGTCTCCTAGCGTGCCAAACTCTTAAAAGTCTCAATAACCCGCGTGTTTTCATCGGGCGTTCCGACAGTTACCCTAAGGCAGCCGGTGAGCTGAGTTCCGCCTGAAATGTTTCTGACTAAAATACCTGACGTCACTAAATGTTGGTACATGGCCATGCAGGCTTCTTGGGTTGAAAATCGCACTAAGAGAAAATTAGCTTGAGAGTTTTTAACCTGAAAAGCAAACCTAGTACCTAAATCCGAGAGTTCTTTAGCAAGCCGATCCCTCTCCGTGATGGTCATGTCAATCACGCCTTGAAATTGATTTCTGGCGGTAACATCTTCGAGAACGAGGGGCACGGCAGCCAGGGTAAAACGGTTGATTAGAAACGGCAGCATGAGCTTTCTGACTTGATGGATATATTCAGGAGCGGCCACCAAGTACCCCAGGCGTATGCCGGCAGCACCCATGGTTTTTGAGAAGGTTCTGATCAGCATAAGATTGCTGAATTCCCTTAAAAGCTCCGTATAAGGCTCACTAGCAAACTCTAAGTAGGCCTCGTCACCAATAAACAAGGTTTCCGGATACTTTGTCAGCAGCTCCCGTAGGGTTTGGCGCGGTAGAATATTGCCGACCGGATTGTTGGGGGAGGCAAATAAGACGAGAGATCTTGGTGGAAGGGCGGGAAGTCCTTCTAAATCATACTCCAGGTCACTGTTTAAGGTCCACGGCTCATAAGGGATTCCAGACCCCTTGCAGTGGGATTCATAAAGGGGAAAGGATGGCCTAGCTAAGACAACTTTGGAGGCTTTCGGCCCAAAAATAGAAAGGACCAAGGCGATGAGATGATTGGATCCAGGGGATAAGAGAATGCTTCCCTCACTCACACCTACGTGCTTAGCCACCAGAGATTCCAGGTCTTTCGGAAAGGGCTCAGGATAGCGGTTCCATGCTGATGCCATAAGCGCTTTACAGACTTTTTCTTTAAGTTCCAAAGGCCAATCAAAAGGGCTTTCGTTTTGATCGATTTTGAGATCTACCTTCGGAGCATCGATCTTGTAGGTCGGACTTTCGATAAGGCCTGGTAGGAGATAGCTTTCTAGCCAAGCGGTATTCGGAGCTTTAGGGGAGATGGACATGCTTCTATTCTTCCAATAGTTTGATTTGATGATAGACGATAACACTTGCAGCATTTGCCAGATTTAGGGATCTCACCCCAGAGTGATACATGGGGATCTGAAAGCAGCGGTCTTCATAGTCTTCTAACAGTTGATCTGGGAGCCCCTTGGTTTCTTGTCCAAAGATGAGAAGCTTGACCTCTTTACCCATTCCAAAACAGCTGCGATTTCCTTTTTTAGAGAAAAAAGCGATCTCATGTCTTTGAAATCTGGCCAAGAGATCATCCAATCGGTCATGGATCTCTAGGTCTAAAAAAGGCCAATAGTCTAATCCTGCCCGGCGAAGATTCTTATCCGATGCATCAAAACCAAAGGGCTTGATGAGATGAAGTCTCGACGCAGAGGCGGCGGCCAGCCTTCCGATATTTCCGGTGTTCTGGGGGATCTCGGGCTTATATAAACAGATTTCAGGATGACCAGCGCGCACTAGGGGTTTCCTAGAAGAGCTGGGCCAGTAAAGGCCTTATCCCCAAAGCGGGAAAAAGCCCGGCGAACCTGCAAAAAACACGTCATATTTACTAAAAAATGAATCACGATCACAAGTGGCAAGTTGCCCGTCTGTTCAAAAATAGTGGAAAAGGCAGCCCCCAGAGCTATGGACTGCAGACTCCAAGCCGAAAAAACCCCATTGGGCCCAGAGTGAATCACCACATAAGCTGTGACGGCCAAAGGTATCCCGATAAGTGGCTGCAAAGCTCCTCTAAAAAGTATTTCCTCCGATACGGCAGACATAAGGCTAAGGCCCACAGCCGACCAAATAGAGATGCCTCCGAGAGTTCGCGCCATGAAATTTTTAACGAGACCAATGGAAGCAAAGACGCGATCCAGGGGCAATACAATCATGGAGATAGCACTGGTGGCTAAAAGAACGACAAGTCCTATACGCGGGTAGAGGGCCTCAGGACTCGGTAAGGCGTTAATCCATTTTAAAAAGCCTAATCCAAAAAGGTTTTCTCGACCGATTTCAGCAAACTGCAGCTGTGCTTTAAAATCTGGTTCTGAAAATCTCATGATCGATAAACCGACAAGGCCCATAACGGCATACATCAGCCAGGATGCTCTTACAATATGACGGGAGACCGTTTTCTTAACATGTTGCATGGAATGTCCTTCAATTAAGCACTCCTTCTTTACCATAAATACCGCCTTTAGGTCGCCAAAAATTTTGCTCCTTTCCAGCCCTCTCCAATTGCGTCATGAAGGTAGGACAAGCCCCATTAGGAGTGTCCATGCGGCCGTCAAAACTCAAGGAATCACCTTTTTTTCAGCCAATTGCAAAGATCTCTTTAGGAATCCTCTTTCCAACTACAGCAGCCATGGCGGGTTTAAGTGCCAGAGGGCCGGCTAACTTTGAACAAGCCAAAACCTATCTCAATAAAGCCCTCATTAAAGCCCCGGAGGCGCCAAAAACCTGGTATTGTGGCTGTACTTTGCAAGGCCATAAAGTCCCCCGTTGCGATACGGGTATCACATCCAGAAAGCCCATGACCTTGGAGTGGGACCATGTGGTTCCAGCAGCCCTGTTCCCAAAACCTACATCCTGTAGTCACATCGACGGCTCTTCTAGGGTTTGTGCCCGAAAAAGAAGCCAAGTCTTTCGCTATGGGGAAGCCGATCTCGTGAACTTAGTGCCGGCAGAGTCCCAAGTCAATCAGCTCAAAAGCTCCAAATCCCCAGGAACCGATGAAACCACCTTTAAGGCCCGCTGTGGATTTGAAGTCGGAGTCACACGTTTCAATCCTCCCCCTCAAAAGAGAGGCGATGTAGCTCGCATTTGGTTTCATATGAATAAAAAACACTTTGAAGGTAAGCTCATCAACCTCCATCTCGCTCCACTCCTTTTCAAATGGAACCTAGAAGATCCTATTTCCGAAGAAGAGACAAAAAGAGCCAAAAACCTAGCAAAGCTTGGATCCCCCCATCTTTTTGTTCCGCAGCAAGATTCCAAATAAAATCTCTCTTCAGCTCCATCATGAAACCTCGCTGACTATGGGTCTTACTTTGAAGACTGGATGGCTGGTGCTTTCATGACCCCTAAAAATAGTCAAACTAGATTTAGCTTACCGGTAGCGAGCGCTCAGCAGTTCCCGGCCAAAAATAGTTTCCCCATTTGACAGGGGTTTCCGGACTTTCTAAAAAATTCTTTTCGTACTGATTTTGATCTTCGGGCAAAATATGGGTAGGAATCATCCCATGTTTGCAGGGAGGCAGGCATTTTATGAAGG
>CAXNGG010000029.1:0-11558 GCA_964201885.1 Oligoflexales bacterium | reverse complement strand
TTGGCATCCCGCCTTAAGCCACACGTATCAAATCAATGGCTCGCCATTTAATCCGCTCGACAACCTACTCCAAGAGTTTGCCATCATGGGAGCTCGCTTTCGTTCCGGAAACGGCAAAGGTACCGCTAAGGTAACCCCAACCACTTCTTGCGTGCAAGACTCCAATCAAGCAGCTTTTATTGGCTTGATTCAATTCCTTAACTGGACCAAAGAATCCGATCAGGTCAAAGGAATGATTGCATCGGCAAAAACCAACCCCGAAGGCCAAATGCTCAGAGATCTTAAAGACATTGCAGAAGATTATCAAAAGAACGTCATCGGATTCGCTAGACTTCGCCGCAGCTGGATAGACGCCGCGGAAGCAAGAAAAAAAGACCTCGAGATCAATCAACCTCCGCAAGGTCCGGCAAGCATTTTTGCGGCACTTGCTAGCAAGAACTTCATCGCTCCTGATTGGGGCAACAAGGCTGTCCTCAAAATCTTCTATGAACATGGCGCCTTAGAGTGGTTTGTCAGAACTAATCAGGTAGGAGGTTTAAAACCAAATATTACTCCTACAGCAGTCGGATTTGACTAACATATAGACCTCGGCCCAACTTCCTTCTTTGTAAATGGGAGCTGGGCAAATAACATGAGTCTCGCCAGCACCAAGTCTTCGCGAATGACCTTCCTTTGAAAATCCCGCCAGCCTATCTTTGGATCCAGCTATCTTTCAGCGTGTAGAAGCCACAACATATCCCTTGAACCAAAAATACCTTTGTAGGACAAACTAGATCTAATTTTTTTGGCCCGAATTCCACGAGAAAGCTTAAAAACTATTAGATTGAGCAGAGCACCCTTGCTTTGGGAAAAGCAGGTACCGCTGGCCGCGGCTATAGGCTAAGGTATTTCTGCAATAGAAGTCTCTGAATAAAACTCTTAAAAACTAATATAGAAGAACCTATTTTGATCGTTTAAACACGTCTTCATATAATTTAGCAAGCCCTCGAGACTCTTTTTCTAACCACTCCGCCAGGCCTTTGGTAGTGGACTCAGGCAAATTAGCAAGCGACTTTTTATGCAAATCTGCCATAAGAGACACTTGCGCCTCATAAATAGCTTCTCGGTCCAAAGGGTCATAGGCTTCAGGATCTACAGAAGCCTTAACACGACTGCGAATCACAAACGTCTTTTGCAAGAAACTGCCTTCGCGATACACACGCGCGGCGACATCTCCACCCCAAAAAATCTTCTTGAGTGTTTCAAGACGATTACCCACAATCTGTCCCCAAAGGCCTATGGCAGTAGCAGGCTCAACAGTCTCTTTTAACTCGATGATGTCTTCTTGATTAGATTTCACTAGGACCCAATAGCGAGGAAGGCCATAGCTGCCTCCACCGCGACCGCTAGCAGCTGCTATATCAAGAATGCTCCCGGTTTCATTTTCAATTGCTAAACTTTTTAAGACGAAACTGGAAATTTGAGGGGCAAGCGCCGAATCAACATCAGCTAACACTCCAGACTTTCGGATGAGTTTACCGTTCTCAGAAAATTTAGTCATTATTTTGCTGCGAATTTTCTGAAAATTGGGTTCAAAACGCTTTTCGATTCTCTCTGAATCTTCTTGTCCACTAAGCACGGATGAATAGAGCGCCAATACCTTCGTAACCACATCATTCTTTTCTAAGAAACGCAAAGAGGTAAAATAGCGCAAGGCATCCAACATCACCGGGCATACGCCCGAATCGTCCAAATCATTGTATAGAAAACGTGCTTCATTGTCTTTACCATCGACAAACCCAAAGTTCGCCACGTGAGCATCTCCAAAACAGGGCCCCGTAGAAGAGTCTGGTAGCGCAACACCCTTAGTTATATCGTAATAAGCGCGCACATGGGATCTGAAAAAAACCAACGGACTCAATAAGGAATTTTTCCATCTTGTCGAAAACATCTCCCGAGAAATTCCTATGGCATTTTTTGCAAAAAAATCCTCCGTAAGAGTTTCCGCTGCCGGCAAGGCTTCCCTTGTTTGGGCATCCACTAGGGCCGCCGCATCCTCACTATGACTCTCAACAGGCTTGCATGAAATAACAGACAAAGAACATATGGCTAGGGCCAGGAAAAACCTTAAAAAATGAGCCAAATCTCTTACTCCCCATGGGTTTTTTAAAGATTATGTATTTCTCTCTTGGGGGAATTTTTAGCTTTTTTTTGCTTTATTCCATCACTATTCTGTCAAGTGTCTATCCTATCATAGGACCTCACGTTGCCTCAACTTATCTCATGATCTAGAAATCTTACTTTTGGTATGAAATAGAAAATACGATCAAAAGAGCCATTTAAAATCTTCGATTATAAATTGCCAGAAACAGTGCAGTAGACTAATGGCACAACCTAATCTCGTAAGCATTTAATATAAACACGGCTTCGTCGCGACACTTGCGAGGAATCTTCGGTTGATCAAGATTTTAAATGGAGCTCAACACTTAATTCACTTGCTGAGCTATCGTCAATTTTAAGGCAGGTACGACTACTTGACTTTCCCCCTGATGAGTTAATTTCTGCTGGCCTCAAAGGAGCATTTAACGTAGCGCTTCACTTTGGTCAACTGCCTTGGCCGCAAGGAACCTGGAACTCCGTCCTCCTGGGTGAGGTTTCTTGGGGCCTCTATTGCCGTCAACGCCATCCCTTAGCTCAACAATCATCGGTAAGCGAAAGCCAAGTGTTGCAGTATCCTTTTGTCTATCCGATCTATTTTGGCTCTACAGAAGTCACTATTGGCAATGATCAATTGCCCATTCCCATCTTTCGTAGAAAAAAGTTAGTGGGAACCTCAACCGCGGAAGCGGCATTGGTTACCATACTGCAGTCAGATCTCTTGGCTTATTTACCTTCTATATTAACTGCTGAAGCGGCATAAATAAAGAGATCAAGCTGCTTGAGACACCCTGGCAAGATGTAAAGAAAGGTCTTTATCTAACGGCAAAGTCTGAAACTTTGTCTGCCAGTAAATTTCGCGAGCTGACTAGAATTTTAAAAGTATAGATGGTTGGTACGAACGCGTTTAGACTTGGAAGCCTTAGCCTGCCCATAGGAAACACCTAACGACCTCGAAGGCACTACCTGAGAAACCTGGATTCACTCGATTCAGGAATTCAATCTTCCTGGTTCGCTTACGAAACTTTGGCGATAGACACTGACACGTATTAAGTCCCTCTCGAGAACCCATTTGGCAAATCACTGCAGAGTAAAGAAGCACCAGCATGTGGTGACTGGTTAGGATTAGGCTAGAGGAACGGCTGGATTAAATTTTCTCTAACTTCCAGCCCGGTCCTCCAGATAAGGTGGCATGTCTTAGGACCCAATGTGAGGATACTTCGGCGGGTTGATTCGCGAGGAGGGGAAGACTTTCTTCCCGGAATACGGTGGGAGACTCGAGGCTACTTTTGCCTCCTATAGGCTCTGTCGGCACCTGTAAGCTAAACTTTAACAAAACTGCTAAAAACGCGCATTAATGGATTCTTATTGGACGGTTGCGAAGAGACCAATAGGTTAGCTTTAGAGTTCTATGGAAAGCGCTTAAGGCTTCTTCGGGTCAAAACGCGTTCATCGGGGGGCTTCCAAGTAGGCTTTGGAAGCGACAACGCTCGAAAAGAGACCAGAAACAGCAAAGTCTTCTCAGGGATTGCGAGCTGTCAGCTTGCCGCAAATTGGCAACCTAGCTGACTCATTAAGAAAACACTAAGGCCATGTGCGGAGCGGTTACTTCATACAGACTTTTACTTAAGGTGGGATCAGTCGACGCTACTGCCTCATTTTACAGCGACAATTAGACTTGCCCGCTCTGGGAGTGAACGCTACTATCCCAGGTTACATCATTAGGATGAAAAAATTGAAAAGACGTTTCTATAGTCGCTATGTCACTTGGATCGCTTTGCGACAAGTATTTTCTAAACGCAGAAAAGCGGGTATATCGTTTTTAACGACAGCTTCTGTACTTGGTACTATGATTGGTGTTGCGGCGCTCATTATCGTGCTTTCCGTCATGGCTGGATTTGAAAAGGACCTTAAAAGCCGCATCTTTAAGGGGCTTCCCCATGTTGAGTTTTTGAGTGAAAACGCCTTAGCGGGATTTTCACTTGATAAATACCCGTTAGGGAGTTTCAAGAACATCGTCAAAACCGCCATCTATTTGGAACCTTTCACTCGGTCAGATCTGGTGTTTAAGCAAGGCCAGCGCCTGGCATCTGTCACACTTTTTGGCATCGATCCCGCTTTAGGCGGGAAGCCTTGGGGCTTCTCAGATGCTATCATTACAGGCAGCATGGAATCTTTAAACCGAGGGAACTCTGAGTACCCTGGGGTCATTTTAGGGGAATCCCTTGCTTTGCAGCTAGGAGTTGAGGTGGGCGATCGACTTACCGCCATTTCTCCACAAATGAATATTGGTGATGCCTTAGCTGGCCATAGGTTTACCCAAACCTATGAAGTCGTGGCAACTTTTAAAACAGATGTTCCTAATTATGACTCTAAATACGCTGCGACCACCTTAAGTTCAGGTCGTAAATTTATGGAAGAATACGAAGAATCTCTCGACCAAGAACATTATGTCTCAGGAGTCGCAACAACCTTTAGCGATCCCGAGCACATTGAAAAGGACCTTCCATTAAGCCTCGTTCCGTCAGATCTTAAGACGGTCACCTGGAAAGACGTCAACAAATCTTTAATTGTCGCGTTGAAGCTCGAAAAATTTGCCATGGGAGCGGTTTTGTTCCTGATTGTATTAGTGGCAGCCTTTTCCGTTTCGGGAACGATTATGATGACGGTCTACTACAAACGCCATCAAGTATCCTTGCTTCGCGCTCTAGGAATGCGGCGCTCCGACATCATGCAATTGTTTTTAACCCATGGGCTTATCATTAGCGGATTGGGAGTCTTGCTGGGATTTGCTTTGGGACTGTCCGCCTGTTTTCTGATACAGCACAGTGAGCTTTTAAAACTGCCCCAGGGAGTTTATCTCATTAAGAAGTTACCTGTCCGGTTCTTAGATATTGAATACGTGATTATAGGTTTTGGCGCTTTTTTCCTTTCTTTAATCGCGTCCGTCTATCCAGCCTACAAAGCTGCACAACAAGATCCAGGTCTTGGATTGAGGTACTCCTAAATATGGAAACGCTGATTACCCTGAAATCAATCTATAAAACATATAAACTTGACTCCCAAGAGGTGGATGCTCTGAGAGGGATTGATTTGTCTATTCCTAAAGGAGTTATTTGCTCGATTACAGGTCCTTCTGGATCTGGTAAGAGCACGCTCCTTCATATAATCGGTACTTTAGACCGTCCAACTAGTGGTGTGATCTCGATCAACTCTACGAATGTAGCCACTCTGTCAGATCAGATGTTATCGGTCTTTCGCAACTGCACCATTGGCTTTGTGTTTCAAATGAACAATCTTTTGCCAGAATTTTCAGCCTTAGAGAATGTCATGCTTCCAGGAATTATTGCGGGATCAAAGGATGAGGCTGTAAGAGAACGGGCCAACTTTCTTCTAAAGTCTGTGGGCCTTGGTCATAGGGCCTCTCACCGCCCTGGAGAGCTTTCAGGGGGAGAACAGCAGAGAGTCGCTATCGCTAGAGCCTTGTTGATGGCACCTCCTATTCTCCTTGCTGATGAACCGACGGGCAATTTAGATAAGAAAACATCAGCCAGCATCGAAGAGCTGCTGATGAATCTTTGCCACGAAAATGGAGTGACTATGCTCATGGTTACCCATGACCCAAGTTTAGCGTCAAGACTTCCCAATGCAATTTGCATGGAAGATGGAAAAATAATCTCAACGAGTTTAATATGAATCAAAAATCAAAGCGCATTCTTACAAGGTCGTTGTTTCTGGCAATGATGTTTATGGTAAATTCTGCTCAAGGTGCTGGAACCGTTTCTGAGATCAAAACTACCGGCAACAAAAAAGTAGAAGCTGATGCCATACTAAATGCCATAAAACTCCGAAAGGGCGATTCTTGGACGGAAGAATCCATAGCCTCTGAAATCAAAACTCTATTCGGCTTAGGCTATTTTTCAGATCTAAGGATTTCGAAAGAAGACTCTTCCGCAGGCTCTGTCATCATAATTTCCGTGGTGGAAAAACCTTCTATTGTCGCCATAAAATACGAAGGTTTAAAAGAGTTCACCGAAGATGAATTTAAAGACAAGATTTCCACAAAACCTTTTACGATTGTTGACGAAGCCAAGCTCACTAAAGACACCGCCGCTATAGAAAAAACATATTCTGATAAGGGATTCTATCTCGCCGCCGCAAAAACCGAGCTCCGCAAGGTCGGCGAATCTGAAGTGGATTTGGTATTTGTTGTCGACGAAAGCGCCAAGGTCTTAGTCGGCGATGTACAAATCATTGGAAATAAGTATTTTTCTGATGAAGAGCTAGCAGAGAAGATGTCCACAAGACCAGTCACACGTTCGACCATGATTTCGTCTTCATCTTTTTATCAAGATGATTTTGTAAAACGCGACTTAGAATTTTTATCTTTTTGGTATCAGGATTGGGGTTTCGCTGAAGTCAAAGTTGGCAAACCCGTGTCCATTATGGATTCAGACCGAAAACACGCAAGGATTACGTTTTCCCTAGAAGAAGGAATTCAGTATTCTGTCGCCGACATTAAGTTTAGTGGTGACTTATTGTTCCCTGAAGATGAGCTTATAAAAGAGTTGACACTAAAATCTGGCGGTTTATTTAGGCTTTCCAGACTACAAAAAGACATTGATCACCTCATTGATAAATACGGAGACCTTGGCTATGCCTTTGTCGATGTGAATCCTAAGACATCTTTCAATAAAAAAGACAAAACAGTATCCCTAGACTTTAGCATTGAAAAAGGCAAGAAAGTCTACTTTGGAAATATTGATATCGTAGGCAACGACAAAACCCGAAATAATGTGGTTCGTCGTGAGCTTAAAGTTGCCGACTCGGAGCTTTATTCTGGGACTGGGATGCGAGAGTCTAAAGAAAACATCAATCGTTTAGGCTTCTTTGAAAGCGTGCAAGTCCTTAAAGAGCGGGATGATAAAAACGATGAAGTTCTAGACTTAAAAATTCGGCTTAAAGAAAAACCAACGGGACAGCTACAAGCGGCTGTGGGATACTCTCCTGCCGGGGATTCCTCAGCTAAGTGGTTCGGTCAAGGTAGATTTGATGAAAGAAACCTTTCAGGCAAAGGATGGGGCACTAACTTTACTGGAAAATGGAGCGGACCCAAATCTTATCAGGCCGATACGGAATTCACTAACCCCCGTATCAATGACAGCCAATGGTCTTTGGGCTTAAATCTAGGATATGAGCAACAAGAGACCAATCCTCTGGTTGGAGTCACTGCCCAGGAAAAAAGAATTTCCTCTGGAGTCACCTTCGGTAGAGATCTCTTTGAAGAGGTTCGAGGTTCTGTCTCTTACAATTGGCGACAAGTTAAGGTTTTAAATAGCGAGGATCTTGGTCTCGTTGAAAAATTCCGCAGCGATGGCCTAAGACGTTCTGTGACATTCCGACTCTTTAGAAACAAACTTGACAATTACTTAGACCCCACTTCGGGTGTGTCTACGTCACTCTCCCACAAATTAGTCGGCGGTCCCCTTTTAAAAGGCGACTTCGAATATATGGAGACGGTATTTACCAATACCTTTTACTATCCGGTAGAGTTTACAGACACTTTTAAAACGAATTTTAGGCTTAACTTTCAGCTCGCAAAATTATGGCCGTGGCTTGGTAATTCCATACCCTACGCCGACCGTTATCGGTTGGGCGGTGTTAATAATATTAGGGGATTTGACAATGGGATGATCTCTCCTTTATTTAAAATCATGAGATCCCCATTCGCTGCCCCTGAAGACTTTAGAAAAGGCGGCGACCGAGAGATGTTTGCCCAGTTAGAGTACTTTATTCCTCTTATCCCTGAAGCTGGGATAAAGTCCCTTCTTTTTGCCGATGCAGGTCGAGTTTTTGACGATGAAGAGAAACTGAGCTTTGATGGTTTAAGTAAAGATATCGGAGTTGGTTTTAGATGGATTACGCCTATCGCGCCTTTTAGATTTGAATGGGCATGGCCCATTAATGAAGACGGGAAAGTTGGAAATATGAAGCTTATCTTAAACATCGGTTATTAATTTTTTTGAAAGGATTTGAAATGAGAGTTCATGTTGCATTGTTTACTGGTTTAGTTGGTTTCAGAGCTTTTGCTGCCGGCTATGGAGTTGTAGATATTCAGAAGGTTATCTTGACCGTAGATGAAGGTGTTCAAGCCCGAAAAGGCCTAGAAGTTGAAATCAAAAAGAAAGAAGCCGAGCTTCTTGGTCGAAAAAAAGAGTTAGATAAGATCATGGAAGATGTTCAAAAGCAGGGCTCTCTTTTGTCTGACGAGGCAAAAATGAACAAGCAAAAAGACTTTCAAGATAAGGCCATGAGCTTAAGAAATGATGAGATGAAATTTCAAAATGAAATGAAGTCAAAAGAGGCTCAAGCTACTCAAAAAATTGCCGTCAAAGTTGCGAAAATCACCGAAACCCTCGCTGTCGCAAAAGGCCTAGATATCGTTTTTGAAGCCAGCAATGCGGGTTTGGTATATGTAAAAGATCCCATCGATTTAACGCCAGACGTCATTAAAGCTTTTGTGAGCGAAGTTGGCAAAAAAGAAGCTAAAAAGTAGAGATGAGTGTCTTTTTTTTCAATTGGCCTTGAACTATGAGGAGGAAACGTTGTGAGCGATTCTATACAAAGTTTAACGATGCCTTGGGGCATTAAAGAGATTGAACGAGCATTACCGCACCGTTATCCTTTTTTACTCATTGATCGCGTTTTAGAATTGACGCCCCGGGAGTCTGTGCTAGCGATTAAAAATATCTCTGTTAGTGAGCCCGTCTTACAAGGACATTTTCCTGGATCACCAATTTATCCTGGCGTGATGACCGTGGAAGGTTTGGCCCAAGCGGCAGGTATTTTGAGCTATGTTAGTCCCGAGAAAGGCATTTCCTCTATGCTGCTTACCGAAGTCCAAAAAGCACGGTTTAGAAGACAAATCATCCCAGGCGATACGATTACCTATTCTGTGCGCCTGATAAAATCTAGAGGCAAGTTTTTTTGGTTTGCGGGTGAGGCACGGGTCGGCGATGAAGTTGCGGTCGAGTGTGAACTTTCAGCTTTGGTAAATTGAGGATCCTATGACAGATAGTCTTATACATCCCACGGCAGTGATACATAAAGGCGCCGTTTTAGGACAAGGGGTTCGAGTGGGCCCTTGGTCCATCATAGGGCCCAAAGTTACCATTGGCGACAACACATGGATCGACTCTCATGTGGTCATTGAAGGAAGAACGACCATCGGTCGGGACAATAAAATTTGGCGTTTTTCAAGCCTTGGAACTTCGCCCCAGGACTTGAAGTATCGCGGGGAAGACGCCGCTTTAATTATCGGTGATTCTAATCTGATTCGCGAGTATGTAAATATTTCCATCGGCACAGAAGGCGGTGGTATGTTAACTAAAATCGGGTCCCATAGCCTTTTTATGGTCAACGTTCACGTCGGCCACGACTGTGTTATCGGCGACCATTGCGTTTTTGCAAATGGTGTTTCCTTAGCTGGACATGTGGAAATCGGCGACCAAGCTGTTGTGGGCGGCCATGTTGCCATCCACCAATTTTGTAAAATTGGTTCCTTTTCCATGACGGCAGGGGGTTCCATTATTGTGCAAGATGTCGCTCCGTTTATATTGGTCCAAGGAAACCATGCTAAACCGCACGGTTTGAATCTGACGGGGCTCAGGCGTCAAGGCATGGATGCCAAGCGACTAGCGGCTATCAAAGAAATGTACCGATGGGTTTACCGCTCCAACCTACCTATTGAGCAAGCCATTGCCCAGATAAAGGAAACGATCCCAGAATCTGCGGACAGGTCCCTCTGGCTTGCCGCCGTAGAAGGAAGTAAACGAGGCTTAGCGAGATGAACCCTCGACCCAAGCGGATATTCATTTCAACCGGCGAGCTATCCGGTGAAATGCTTGCCGTAAGTTTGGTCCGTGAACTCAAAGCAAATGACTCCCATTTGGAGTTTTTTGGTATCTCAGGTGACTTGTTAGAGGCTGAGGGCGTCATCCGCATTCTAGACAATAGAGACTTGTCGGTAATTGGATTTGGGGATGTTTTGGCCATGCTTCCTAAACTTGTTCGCCTGGAGGAAGAAGTATTTCGCTCTCTCGATGAAATCAAGCCCGACATTGCCATTTTAGTGGATTACCCTGGATTTCACTTTAGGATAGCCCCAGCACTGAAAGCTCGCGGCATCAAGGTCGTTCAATATGTCGCCCCAAAAGTATGGGCCTGGGGACAAAGTCGAGTTCAAAAATTGAAGAAAAATTTTGATTTAGTCCTAGGTGTCCTGCCTTTTGAAGAGGCTTTTTTTAAAGAGCACGGTGTCAACTATCACTATGTGGGATCACCCCATATGGATAGAGTTAAAGATGTGGCATCCTTAGAGGAGTTCACTTCCCTGAAAGCCCATGGCAAATTGATCGCATTGCTTCCAGGAAGCAGAAAAGGGGAGATCAAACGACTTCTGAACCCTCTTTTGAGTATAGCCAAACAGTTGTTTCAGCGAGATCCGACCTTAAGATTTCTCATTCCTGTTGCTTCCAATCTCAAGGCTCAGAACATCATGGAATCAGTAGCTTCTTTTTGGGGAGCAGAGATCGTTTCCGCAGATAGACATGGGGATATCGGCCCTATCCGCATCGTTTCTGGTCAAAGCTTAGAAGTCATGAAAGCATCTGACTTCGCCGTGGTAACTTCTGGCACTGCCACTTTGGAATGCGGGCTCCTTGGCACACCGCAAGTGGTTGTCTATAGGGCTTCCGCTCTCTCTTATGCCATCGGAAGCCGCCTTCTCAGAGTTCCCTGGGTTGGCCTTGTAAATTTGAGTGCTGGTCGTGAAATTGCAAAAGAATACATCCAACATTTTAAAATAGATGAAATTTCATCACATATAGAGAAAACATTGTCGCAACCTTCACTCTACGCAAATGCCAAAAGCGAGCTGAATCTTTTACGCTCGAAATTCAAAGGTGAGGCCGAAATTGAAGCAAGCAAAATCATACTTAAGTTGGCGGACTCTAGTCGATGTGGATGACGTTTCTTAAACAGCATGTCTGGCTAGCCATAAGGGAAGACAAATCGTCTCTTTTCCGATTGGTTGCAGCTCTTTTACTTTTAGGTCTTTCTCAAGCTGGGCTAGTCATTATTTTGGGCCCTATGCTTAAGGTTTTTTTTGTCGGAGAAAATGAAGTTTTAAAGCTTGGAGAGCTTATTTCACTTCTTCCTGCAACTATATCAGAGATAGAAATCACTCGCTCCTTTTTAATGCTGGTCATTCCCCTTGGACTCTTGGTGTTGGGATTAGGAAGAAGTTTCTGTGGCTATATTTACAATGTGGAACAAACCTATTTGTCCCTTGAAATCTCGGCTAAGTTTCGCTCCACGTTATTTGAACATATCGTAAGTGTAAACTACCTGGAGGGAGCCAG
>CAXNGG010000028.1:0-11778 GCA_964201885.1 Oligoflexales bacterium | reverse complement strand
ATGTTAAGATTAAATGAGTTGGTTGAATTTTTGGGGGGATTTCCATGTTGATCGATAGAAAAAATCGCTACCTTTGGTTGACGGTGATCAGCCTGACGCTGCTTCCTAGTTTTAGGATGATGGCGCAAGAAGGTGATTTTCCGCCTCCGCCCCCTCCACCTCCGCCAGCTGAAGTGATGGAGGGTGGACAGGATATGCCCCCTCCTCCTATTCCGCCTCCAGACAACCAAGACATTTCGAGTGAACCTCCCGCCTTGCCTGAGGAAGATGGCGGAGGCTTAAATGCGCCCCCGGTAAACTCTGGATCGGGTGCCAAGAAGGGGTCAGGCAAAGCCCCTAAAGGCAAAGGCTCTGATGCGATCGAAGCCGGTCGAGAGCTGGTGAATATGGATTTTCCAGAACTTACTGATATTAAAGACATCGTCAAAGCCGTGTCCCTTTGGACGGGAAAAAACGTTATCCTCGATAGAAACGTCTCGGGAAGAGTTCAAATCATCTCTCCTAAGCAAGTTACAAAAGAAGAGGCTTATCAGGCGTTTCTTTCGGCCTTGAACGTCTTGAGTTTGACCACAGTGGAAACTGGAAAGATCATTAAGATTCTTCCGGTGAGAACTGCCCTTAAAGGAAACCTAAAAACCTATGTGGGCTCTAGTTGGACCCCTCCTACAGACGAGGTCATCACGCAAATTGTGCCACTCAAGTATATTGATTCTAAAAAAATTCAAACCACTCTTTCACGCATCGTAACCAGCAACACGATCATTGCCTACGAACCTACTAACACTTTGATTATTTCCGACTCTGGCTTTAAAGTGAGACGCATATTAGACATCATTCAGATGCTCGATGTGCAGTCTCAACAACCGCAAGTGGCTCTAGTGCCGATTCGCCACTCGGAGGCCAAAAGTGTTGCGGATAAGGTGAATCAGATTCTAGGGGGAACGGACCGTTCTAGTTCGGGCGGATACAAAATATTGACCGATGATCGTTCCAATTCTGTGGTGATTTTCGGGCCTCCCGGAACGATTAATGATGTGAAAAATCTCGTACAGAAATTCGACTTTGCGGTGGATGATGAAAGTCGCCAAGCAGCCATCCACGTGCGTCCCTTGGACTATGCAGATTCTAAGAGGTTAGCGACTACTTTGAGTGCCCTCGCTACAGGAAGCTCTGGTGGGTCTGGGGGTTCAAGACCTATCCCCACTTTTGTGCCAGGGGGTGGATCGTTAAATATGTCTAACCGAGGGGACAATGCTCCGGCAGCGGTGGCTGACCTAGGCAGCGGCGTCAAGATCACGTCTGACGACTCTTCCAACTCTCTTTTGATTACCGGAAGCCGTGGGGCCTATGATGCCCTTAACACGATTATCCGAAAGCTTGACGTCAAGAAAAGCCAAGTGTTTGTGGAAGCTGATATCCTTGACCTTGCCATGGGCAATGACTTCTCCTTTGGGACTTCGATCTTTACCGGAGCTGGGCGAGCCGATGGTGCTGGCACCAAGCAAATCTACGGTTGGGAAGCGGCTAAAATGGCGCCTCTTATTCTGGGTTCATCAGACAACAAAACCAACTCAGGCCTGGTCAATGCCAAAGATGTGGCAGGTGCTTTTGCGGAAGAAATGTCCATTGGGATTCTTGCTGGAAAGAGCATAGCTGTGCCTGGGCTCGGAAGCTTCACCCCCGGCGGGCTCATCAAGATGCTGAAGGCAGATGCCAATACCAAAGTTCTTTCATCCCCCCATATTCTGATTTCCAATAATGAAGAAGGAGTGTTCTCAGCCGGAGAAAAGTACTTCTTTAAAGTGACGGAGCCTAATCCCACAAGCGGCGTCCCAAGCTCTAAACTGGACAAAGAAGAAGTCAATCTTTCCCTTACGATTAAGCCCAATATTAGCTACAGCGACTATGTGACCATGAAAATTGATTTGCAGGCGGACGCTGTATCTGGAACCGATCCGGAATCCAAGCTTCCCATTATTTCTAAACGCAAGACAAGTCAAAACGTAACCGTTAAAAATGGTCAAACCGTAGTGATCTCAGGATTGGTTCAAACTAAAGACATTCAGTCCTTTAGAAAGATACCTCTGCTTGGAGATATTCCGGTCATCGGATGGTTGTTTAGAAATTCCTCTATCGTGAATCGTAAGAGTAATTTGGCCATCTTTATAACGCCCCATATTGTTCATGGTCCCGAAGATCTTGCAGCCATCTATAAAGCTAAAGTCAACGAACGAGATGCGATGCTCGAAGACATGTATGGTTGGGGATATGATTCCGATGATTTCTACAAGAGTTTGCCAAGTAAGCAAGCTGGAGATTTTGTACCTACAGAGATCGATGCAGCCGAAGGCAAGAGGGCAGTGAGTTTAAGACGCCAGACTTTAGAAGATATGGGTTATTTGGACAATGGAAATGGCAGATCCGCTGATGCGGGAGACTCTGCTAAAATGGACGGCTCTCCTATACCAGTGCCGATGCGAACAGGCACTTCTGGCGGGGGTGAGGTCGTGCAGCCGCAACCTGGCTTGCCAGCTGGAGAGGTGGATCCCGCGAATCCACCGGTTCCTCCACAGTTGTAAATTGTAACCGGGGGAGTATCGCCATGGCCGAAGAAGAGAGAGTGAAGTCTAATGATGAGCGTGCGCAAGTTCAGCAAGTTTCGGTGCGCAAAATTCAAAAGAGAAATCTTGGTGACATACTTGTGGACGCTAAGTTGGTATCCAATGCTCAACTGCAGTCAGCTCTTCTAGAGCAGAAGGTTAAGTCGTCTCAAAAGCTAGGTGAAATCCTAGTGGAACAGGCGGTTATCAACCAAGAAGATCTCTTAAAAGCATTGGCTTTCCAACTGGATCTTCAATATTATGATCGACTTCCTTTCAATGATATTGATCCAAGGCTGGTCGATCAAATTCCCATTGGTTTTTGCAAAGATAATAAGGTCGTGCCGATTGCTAGGGATGATTTCAATGTCACGGTTGCCGTATCTGATCCTTTGAATATCTATCCCTTGGATGATTTGCGCCTTATTCTTTCCACCAATATAGTGATGGTTGTGAGCTCGGAATCCGTGATCAATCAAACGATCAATCGCGTCTATGAACGGGCAGGCGATAGTTCTAATAAAGCGTTGCAAGAACTTAATGTCGACATGGAAGACGCCGGCGTCGAAGTTCCGACCAAAGATCTCCTGGAAGCGGGTGATGATGAAAAGCCGATTATCCGTTTGGTGAATGGTTTGTTGGCGAAAGCGGTTAAAGACAAAGCTTCAGACATTCACATCGAGCCCTATGAAACTGAGGTCATTGTAAGGTTTCGGGTGGACGGTTCTTTAAAAGAAGAAATGCGACTTCAAAAAGTTCTTCATAATAACTTGTCGAGCCGGATTAAAATCATTGGCTCCCTAAACATTGCTGAAAAACGCGTGCCGCAAGATGGTAGGATTTCCATTCGAGTGGCCGGTAAAGAGATTGATGTTCGTCTTTCTGTTCTCCCCACGTCTCAAGGCGAGAGAATTGTCATGCGTCTTCTCGACAAATCAGCAGGTGCCAAGCGCCTTGATGAGATGGGAATTGATGCGGAGATTTCTGAAAAATGGGACATGCTGGTCAACCAAAAACACGGGATCGTGCTAGTAACCGGCCCTACGGGATCTGGAAAGTCCACTTTGCTTTATGCCTCGCTTATGGCGGTGAGTACTCCTGATATTAATATTCTCACCATTGAGGACCCCGTAGAATACCGACTTGCTGGGGTAAGCCAGATTCAAGCCAACCCTAAAGTCGGCCTTACCTTTGCCGAGGGCCTGCGGTCGATTCTTCGCCAAGATCCTGATGTGATTATGATCGGGGAAATACGTGATAAAGAAACCGCTCAAATCGCTGTCCAATCCTCTATGACGGGTCACCTTGTGTTTTCCACCCTTCACACTAATGATACGGCAACCGCTGTGACTCGTCTTATGGACTTTGAAATTGAACCTTTTCAAATTTCTTCAGCTGTTCTCGGTGTCATGGCAACTCGACTTGTGAGAAGACTTTGCATTTCTTGTAAAGAGCCCCATGAGCCCAGTCAAAAAGAGCTAGAAATTCTCGGTGTCACGATGGATAAGCTGATTTCTGGTAAAATTTATCGCGAAGGACCAGGGTGCGAGATATGTTCCCACCGCGGCTATGCAGGACGTCTCGGGGTTCATGAGCTGCTCGTTTTGGATGATGATATGAAAGACATTATTCTCAAGACCCAAGATGGCCAAACCATTAAGCGTGCGGCTTTAGAAAAGGGAATGAAGACCCTGCGTGATTCCGCCATGAGGAAGGTGATTCAAGGTCACACATCTTTAGAGGAAGCCATTCAAAAAACTCAAACCGACCATATAGAGTAAGGTAGGCAATGCCTTTATACAGCTACAAAGGATATAACTCTCAAACGGGCCAAGCCGTTAAGGGAACCGTTGAGTCGGACTCTTTAAAGTCAGCGCGTGCAAAGCTTCGACAAAAAGACAATATCATGACCTCTGAACTTAAGGAGGAGTCAGGGCTCACCAAGACCGCATCTAAGATGGACACCTCCTTTTTGGAGCGACTCACCACCAAGACGGTTAAAGTACAAGATACCCTGGTGATGACACGGCAGCTTGCCACTCTGGTTTCCGCTCACGTGCCCATCGATGATGCCCTTAAAGCACTCGTCGAACAGGTTTCAGACCCGGTTTTAAGACAAGCACTCTCCCAAGTTAAAGATCGAGTGAACGAAGGTAAGTCTTTGGCCGAGTCGCTGGCAGCCTTTCCGGGGATCTTTAATAAGCTCTATGTCAACATGGTAAAGGCTGGGTATGAGTCTGGGCGATTGGGTTTAGTTTTAAACCGTCTCGCCGAATTCATGGAGTATCAACTTAAAATCAAAAATGATGTTTTTTCAGCACTGACCTATCCAGGCGTCATGATTTCCGTGTCATTTGCCGTCATTACGTATTTGTTTGTGAGCGTAGTGCCTAAACTTCAAAAGGTTTTCGCGAGCTTAAAAGCCACGCTCCCCTGGTATACCCAGTTTTTGATCGACGTATCCAACTTTATTCAAAGCCACTGGCTTTTGTTGCTTATGATAGGGGTGGCTAGCGGAGTGTTATTTGAAAAGTGGGTTAAAACCCCAGCTGGCCGCCGTAAATTCGACCGATTTTCACTGGAGGTTCCCGTTTTTGGCGGTATTTTCTTGGCGCTAAACGTATCTCGATTTACGCGGACTCTTTCCACTTTAATGGACTCAGGGGTTCAAATTGTGCCAGCCCTTGAGATCACAAAGAACATTATTGGCAATGTCATTATTTCTGATGTTATTGAGCAGGCAAAAATTGCCGTCCAAGAAGGAAAGAGCCTCGGACTGACTTTGGAGAAATCGGGCGAGTTTCCACCCATTGTCTCGCATATGGTAAAGACTGGTGAAAAGACGGGCTCTGTAGAGACGATGCTCAACCATGTGGCAATTGCCTATGATGCGGAAGTTGAACGAAAGATTGGGGCCATGGTTTCCCTGATAGAGCCTGCTATGATTGTAGTTATGGGGGGGATAGTCGTGGTTGTGGTGATCGCCATGATGGTGCCCATGCTCGGTCTCATGAGTCAAGTGAGATAGGGACTCATTGGCTTCTTATACAATTTAGTTTACAATCTTACACATACAGTTATCGAAAGGTTAATTATGGAAAGAAGTCCCAGAATCTATTCGTTTTTAGTGAAGCCATTTTCTTCGAAAAGAAGTGGTTTGACCCTTATTGAAATCATTATCGTCATTGCCCTTCTAGGTACCTTGATGACCTATTTGGTAAGCAAGTTAACCAGCGTGGCCGACAGTGCAAAGGTCGATCAAGCTCGCATTGGTATGGGCGGGATAGGTTCGGCTCTTCAAATCTATAGAGTGCATAATTCTAGATATCCTACTACTGAGCAGGGTCTTGATGCATTGCTCAAAGATCCGGGCGGAGATAAGAAATGGCGTGGCCCCTATATCGAACCCGAAAAGCTTAAAGATCCATGGCAAGGAGACTTCGGGTATTCCTCTGATGGACGTGACTATAAAATTACCTCACCAGGGCCCGATGGCGCTGAAGGAACTGCAGATGATATCACGTATCCTGAGTCTGCCGGAAACAGTGAAAGCGCAAAGTAGCCTCATATGTGATGCTTTTATGAGCCAGGTCATCGACCTGGTTTTTTAATGTCCTTAGGACAAACTCAGCTATTCATGGCATAATATTCCATGGTTGGTTCTTACTTAAAGCTTTGCTACCCAGGAACCGTTACGCTCGCCTCGGGAGGCATCATTGGGGAAGACGAAAAGCTCAAATGCCGGTGTGACTCTGATCGAAATCATACTCGTGATTTCCTTAATGGCATTTATGCTTGTGGTTATGGCACCCAATATAACGCTTTCAGAAGCTAATGAAGTGTCTTCTAAACTTGGAAAAATGAGTTCTGATTTTAGGTCTGCCTATGACTCGGCAGTGCTCTCTGGGAAGACTCACCGCTTAGGATTTGACTTAGGCCAAGGCACCTACTGGTTAGAGATGACGGATTCCGATCAAGTTAAACTTGGCGCCAGTGTCTTGGATCGGGAATTGACCCCAGAGGAAGAGAAAGATAAAGCTGAAAAGTTTGAACAAGAGTTTCAGCGCTTTGTGGACCTTGCCGATAAAACTTTTCCAGATCCTGAATCAGGCAAAGATATTAAGCCGGAATCGCCAGTGCTCCAAGCAAAGGATGCCCTCAAAGGGCCCAGCTGGAAACTCGTTAAAAATGGCGAGTGGGGGGAAAGACAATTGGGTGATATTCTGATGATTAAAGATATTCAAGCCTTCCATCACACTTCCAAGATTTCTCTTGCTGATGCCAGGGACAAAGCGATTGCGTACATCTATTTCTTTCCCTCGGGATATATAGAACCAGCCTTTATACATATTGGCTACAAAGGTAAAGATGGAGCCATTAATGAACAGAAAAGCCCCTATACAGTCGTGATTAATTCCTATGAGGGATATGTAGATATCAAAGATGGCTATGTGGAGGTGTCCCTTGCAAATCCAGAATAGCACTCATAACACTAAAAGCACTAAAAGCAGCCGGCCAGTGAAGATAGGGGAAAGAAGCTTTACCCTCATAGAAACGATCATCGCTATAGGACTTTTGGTTACCTTTATTTTAGAAATCTCTACAGCTCAAGGTCGGGCTCTCTATTTTTCGGAATATCAACTCAACGTGACGAAAGCCACATGGCTTGCTAAAAGTGTCATGGCTAAAGTCGAATATGAGTTCATGGGCCGTGACTTAAAAGATATGAACTGGTCTGCCCCAGGGGAGCAAGCCTTTAAAGATCTATCTAAGGACTATGAAGGTTTTACATATAAGCTTTCCATTGAAGAATGGAAGTTGCCGATAATGGATCTTCTCCTCAATGGAAAAAAGGGAAAAGATGAACCTGATCATGGGGGCGCAGGAGGCGAAGGAGGCGCAGGCGATCTCATTAAACAGCAAATTGAAAGTGTCCTGGGTGATACGGTTCTAAAAATGGCCCATGTGGAGGTTTTTTGGCTTGAAGGTGCCGTAAAAAACTCAACGACACTTACCCTACTTCTCCCCAATATCCGCGCCGTAGATAAACAAATTATGGCCATGAAGCCCATGCCGACAGAAGGAGGAGCGAATAAGCCTACCTGCCAAGTGGGCCAACTTTGTAAGGAAGGGGAAGCCTGCCCCGATGGATCTCCTGCGACTCCAGGCAAAGTATGTCCCGTCATACCGGTTCCTGCTCCAGCAGGGGGAAACCCATGAGATCTGAGAGACGCAGCGGATTTACTTTGATTGAGGTCATCGTGACTGTGGGGATTATTTCCACCATCATGATCGCCGCAGTTCAAATCTTAAAGTCCAGCCTCGAGATGAGGCAAGCCTTATCTGAGAAAGGTCTGTTTGCACATCGCATGAACACGACCCTTCGGGTGTTGGCCCAGGATATTGAGCATACTTGGATTCTATCTGCCACAATGGATCAGCTACAAGGGCGCGTGAGAGGGACTGATCCTAGGTCGCTATTTCAATTTGGGTCTTCCCAAGACGGGCTTTTGCAGCTGACCACCGGAAACCATATCGCCCAGATTGCCGATGCTAAAGAATCAGACATTTCTTATGTATCGTATGAAATAAAAGAATCCAAGCGTTACCAGGGGCGAACGGCTTTATATCGAGGCTCGGCACCAAGGGTTCCTGAAAACTTCCGCGAACCATTAAAGATGGAACTCTTAGCGGATTCCATAAAAACAGTTAAAATAGAGGCATGGAATGGGGATAGCTTTGTGGGGGAATGGTCCAATCAAAAAAGTGACACCAGAGACAAGCTTCCTCAAATGGTAAAAGTATCTGTAACAGCTTGGAATGATGTTCCGGAAGAAGGTCAGGAAGATAAGGCACTCCAAGGAGGAGATGCTTATCTCACTTCGTTTTCCACAACGATCTTTCTTCCCTACTCAACCAGGCTTAAGGAATTAAAAGAGCGCGTAAAATCTGTAAACTTCTAGGGGATCGATTGAAGCTGCCTAAGACCTATTTTGGATTTCCTGTCGAGGATGGCCCAACGCCTGAAGGCTCACGAAAAGGCATGGCTTTGCTCTTAGCGCTCACGGTCATTGTCATCATAATGGGGTTCGCTGCTGAGATGATCGTAAGCTCTAGCGTAGCGGTCGAACTTGCCACTGGGGTTCGAGATCGCATTAAGGCAGAATATATGGCTAAGTCGGGGGTAAATCTCGCTGTCTTTATGACCCAAATTGACTTTGGCATCGATCTTAAAATGACTGAAGCGAAACAGGAGATGGCCGATGGTCCAGGCGATATCTGGGGCATGATGAACGGTATGCCTATCGGCGCATCTACCGTGGAAATGGTCAGCCAAGCTGCAGAGTCGTTTGATTTAGGGAAAATGACTGACAGCAAGGTTATTGATCAGCTGAAACTATTTGAAGGCTCCTTTCAGATTAACGTTTCCGATGAAGAGTCTAAAATAAATTTGAACTACCTACAAAATTCAAGGCGTTCTGAGGTTGCCCTTGCCATGCTCACAGGTCTTTTTTCGTGCCCTGCAGAGAAGGCACTTTTGGATTCCAAGAGGCTATCGCCTCGAATGATGGCGGCACGAATTCTTGACTTTATAGACTCTGACAACACCGCGACGGAGGACTCTGGCTTCAGCGATGAGTCGGCTCCCTATTCCAATCAAAAGCCTCCGTATAAAGCCCGAAATTTCCCTTTAGATTCTATTGAGGACCTGAAGCTGGTGGAGGGTTGGGATGACGAACTGCATACCGTTTTTGCGCCTTACCTTACGGTTTACCCCTTTAGCCCCTTGCAGCAAGTTAAGTCGACCGATTCCAAACTCAATATAAACACAGCGCCTCGCGGACTCATCGCCTGCCTATTTCAGGATGTCAATCCAGAGTGCCGGGACAAGTTTGCCGTGGACCAAAAAAAGAAAAATGGCGAAAGTCAAAATTTAGCTGGCAGCAAAGATATAGGAGAATATTTAAAGAAAACCTTGTGTTATGCCAACCGTGAAGGAGCCAATCCTTCGGAGGTGAAAGATCAGTGGTTTAAAGCAAATTCGCTTACCTTTAGAATAGTTGCAGAGGGAGAAGTGAATCAACAGAAACGAAAGATTGAAGTGGTTTTGAAAAGACTGGATTCTAAGGGAATGAAAGAACGTCAAACTGAGCGCTCGTGGGATATTCTGTATTGGAAAATGACTTGAATTAAGGTTTAAAAAAATGCAAAAAATTATTGGGTTGGATATTGGTAGTTATTCTATTAAGGCTGTTGAAGTGATCAACAGTTTTAAGACTTATGAAATCGTCAATTTCTATGAAAAAATAATCCCAACCGATACGGAGCAAACCATCGAGGAGCTTTTGCCTCTATGTATGGAGCAGCTCTTTAGCGAAAATAATTTGGTTGCGGATAGAATCATAGCCGCTATGCCTGGCCAGTATATCTCTAGTAGGGTCATACCTTTTAAGTTTTCTGATGTAAAAAAAATACGAGAGTCTATCTACGGCGAAGTTGAAGATAAGGTCCCATTTGAGTTAGAAGATATGATTGTCGATCATCAAATTCTTGGTACAACCGGAGATACCACACTTGTTTTAGTTGTAATGACAAGAAAGAATTTTCTTCAAACGTTCTTAGATCACTTAGAACGTATTAATATCAATCCAAAGCTTGTGGATGTGGATAGCCTTGCCCTTTATAATCTAACCTCATTTCTTAAAACTGAGCCAGGGCAAGTGGCCGCTATTGTAGATGTTGGTCACGAAAAAACATCTGTTTGTATCGTGCAAGATGGCATTTTAAGAATGTTCCGCTCTATCAAGCATGGCGGACGCGCTATAACAGAGTTTTTAGCCCGTGATTTGGAGCTTGAGTACACAGAAGCCCAAGAACTTAAGCATAGGGTAAGTCGAGTCATTTGGAAGGATGAAGAACCTACTGATATGACGCCGGAGGATCTTAGGGTGGCTCGGAGAATCGGACTCTCTGCTAATTCCATTGTCAAAGAACTTGGAAGAACGTTTTACGCTTTTAAGACTTGGGAAAAAACACCTATAACCAAAATATTTATGTCGGGTGGAACAGCAAGGATTCAAGACTTTGATCAATATTTGTCTGATCAATTGGGCGTAGAAGTAGAAAAAAGTGGGCTGTTCGATACTGATCTTCAAATACAAGAAGATTTGCGCAAATTCAAAGAAATCATTCCTCAGTCTGTTTCGATTGGTCTCCGGGCTGTTACGGGCATTAAGAGGCACTCGCAGATCAATTTAAGAAAAGGTGAATTTGCTTACAATCAAGACTACGAATCTCTTCTTAAAGTGGCAACATCCGTTCTTAAGTATTTAAGTGTCGCAATTCTTTTGGTGACTGTGAGCTATGTTGCGCAATTTATTTTGTATAAGAGCCAAATCAGAGGCTTGCAAGAAGAATTTGTAAAAGAGTATGTCAAGCAGATCCCAGACGCTAAGAAGAAATTTGCCGGAAAAAGTATTGCAGATGCTGGAGGATTTGCCAAGGCAAAGAGTCAAGCTTTCGAAAGAATGAATACGGACATTAACCAAAGAAGAAAAGCGGTTTCGGATTTCCAACGAGCTTCAAATGGCGCAGGCGCCCTCTTGGCTTTAAAGACGATTTCCAGCGTCATTCCTAAAGACATGAAAGTAGAAATCACCAGCTATGAATACAATATGAATCCTGACTTGACGGGAAGGATGGTTCTCAAAGGCGAGACCGATGGTTTTGGGACCATGTCTCAAATCATAGAGACATTGAAGAAGAGCGAGTTCTTTTCTGATGTGAAAGAAAAAAGCTCAGGAGCTAAGCCAGGTACAGATAATAAGACCATTGAATTTAATATTCAATTGGCCTTTAATCCAAAAGGAGCAAAAGCATAATGGAACAGTTGGAGCAATTCATTGAAAAATTGAAGACGCGTGTTTCCGAAATCCTTCAGAAAATCCTATTGGAAGTTTTTGGCCAGAACAATGAACGTCTTGACTTTCTTTTGGACAGTTTTAACAAGCTACAGCCTAATCAACAACGAGCTGCTTTGGCTGGTTCGGCAGCGGGCTTTTTTCTTATGATTATGATAGGGATTTGGATCTATGCCGCGCAAGTGGGATCTCTTAGGACCGAACTCTCAGATAGTTTTTCGACTTTAAGGCAGTTTCGAAGTCTGGCTAACGAGTTT